>JAEUQQ010000419.1 GCA_016789685.1 Acidobacteriota bacterium
GCCTTGCTCGCCGCGTACGGCGAGTTCGGCGCGTAGGGTGTCTCTTCTGAAAAGAGCCCCGTGTCGCCGAGCGTGCCGTAGACCTCGTCGGTCGAGACGTGGAGGAACCGGAACGCCGCGCGTGCCTCCGGGGGCAGCGCCGCCCAGTAGTGCCGCGCCCCTTCGAGGAGTTCGAACGTGCCCACGAGGTTGGTCTGCACGAACGCGCCCGGACCGTCAATCGACCGGTCCACGTGCGTCTCGGCCGCAAAGTTCAGGATGGCGGAAGGCTGGTGCGCGGCGATCGCGGCCCGCACGGCCGAGGCATCGGCGATGTCGCCCTCGACGAAGACCACGCGGCCGTCCCCGAGCACGCCCTCGAGCGATGCCAGGCTGCCCGCATACGTGAGCTTGTCGAACACCACGACGCGCACGTCGCGGCTCCGGTGGACGAGCCGCACGAAGTTGCTGCCGATGAAGCCTGCCCCACCGGTCACGATCCACGTAGGCATGATGAGCGTCGATGTCCGGGCGCGTCAGGCCCGGCGGAAAGCCGCCACCGCCTCGTCGACGGTGGCGTACACGTTGATGAACCGGTCGAGCCGAGTGATCTGGAACAGCGTCCGCACGTTGGGGCGCAGGCCGGTCACATGGAAGCCACCGCTCGGCATCCGCTTGAACACCGACACCACCGTGCCGAGACCCGAGCTGTCCATGTAGGTGACCTCTGACATGTCGAGCACGATCTGGGTCGCGCCGCCGTCGATCACGTCTTCGACCCGTGCCTTGAACTCGAGCGCCCGCTCCATGTCGAGGCGCGACTCGAGCATGGCGACGACGGCGGCGCGGTCGTGTGCCGTGACCGTGATGATGGGCGGAGGGGGCAGGCTCATGCGGTGACCGGACGGCTCGGCGGATCGTAATCCAGATTCGACCGGAGCCAACGCTCGACCTCGGATTTGTCGACGCCGAGGCGAGCGGCGTAGTCGGTGACCTGGTCTTCGCCGATGCGCGACACCATGAAGTAGCGGGCCTCGGGATGGTGGAAGTACATCCCGCTCACGCTTGCGGCAGGCGTCATCGCGGCACTCTCGGTCAGGTCCAGTCCCTGGGCACGGGCGTCGAGCAGGTCGAACAGCCGGAACTTGAGCTGGTGATCCGGGCACGCCGGATAGCCGAAGGCCGGCCGGATGCCGCGGTAGTTCTCGGCCACGAGGTCGTCGCTCGAGAGTTGCTCGGCGGCCCCGTAGCCCCACTCGCGGCGCACCCGCGCGTGCAGGTACTCGGCAAACGCCTCGGCGAGCCGATCGGCCAGTGCCTTCACCATGATCGCGTGATAGTCGTCGTGGTCGCGCTCGTAGCGTGACACGAGCGCGTCCGCGCCGATCCCGGTGGTCACGGCAAACGCCCCGACATGGTCGTTGACCGGGCTGCCCAGCGGGGCGACGAAATCAGCGAGTGAGCGGTTCGGCCGCCCGTCGGCGATCGCCTGCTGCTGCCGCAGCATCGGGAAGCGCAGCAGCTCGGCGCCACGCGTCGTGTCGCGGAACAACACGACGTCGTCGCCGTCGCCGGCCGCTGGCCAGAACCCGTACGCCCCCTTCGCCGTGAGGCTGCGCGTCGTGATGATGTCAGCCAGCAATGCCTGCGCGTTGTCGTACAGCTCGCGCGCGGTGTCACCGTACTGCGGATGCTCGAAGATCTGCGGGACCCGCCCCTTGAGTTCCCACGCGGTGAAGAAGAACGTCCAGTCGATGAACGGCACCAGGTCGGCCAGGGGCACCTCGATGTGGCGGACGCCAGTGAACGCTGGCGTCGGCACGTCTGCGGGTTCCCAGGCGAGCGCGAGGCGGTTCGCGCGCGCGTCGGCGTAGCGCAGCAGCGGCTGCTCGCGTTTCGCCCCGTACTGCGCACGCAGGCGCTCGTGGCGCGCGTTGTTCTCGTCGACGAAGGCCCCGCGGCGCTTCGCGTCGAGCAGGTTCGCGACGACGCCAACGGCCCGCGACGCGTCGAGCACGTGCACGGTCGGCGCCGAATACTCGGGCGCGACCTTGACCGCCGTGTGCTGCGGGCTCGTCGTCGCGCCGCCGATCAACAGCGGCAGGCGCAACTGGCGTCGCTCCATCTCGCGGGCCACGGTGACCATCTCGTCGAGCGACGGCGTGATCAGGCCGCTGACGCCCACCACATCGACCTGGTGCTCGATGGCCGCGTCGAGGATGCGGTCGCAGTGCACCATCACGCCCAGATCCACGACGTCGAAGCTGTTGCAGCCCAGCACGACGCCGACGATGTTCTTGCCGATGTCGTGGACGTCGCCCTTCACGGTCGCCAGCAGGATCTTGCCGTTCGACGCGTCCACCGCCCGATCGGCGGCCATGTACGGTTCCAGGAACGCCACGGCCTTCTTCATCGCCCGCGCGCTCTTGACCACCTGCGGCAGGAACATCTTGCCGGCGCCGAACAGATCGCCCACCACGTTCATGCCGGCCATCAGCGGCCCTTCGATCACCTCCAGGCCGGTGGTGAACGTCTGCCTGGCTTCTTCCACGTCGGCGTC
>JAEUQQ010000429.1 GCA_016789685.1 Acidobacteriota bacterium
CTCGGGTTCGTCAGACACCTTCGCCAGCTCGTCGATCGCGGCCAGCAGCTCGTCGTAGATCTTCAGGCTCGATGCGGTCTTGTCGTCCACGGTCTTCCTGTTGCCCGAGGCGACGCCGATCACGGTGAACCGGATCTCGCCGCGCAGTTGCGCTGCCAGGAACCTGACGTCGCCCGCGTGCACGGCGATCTGCGCATCTTGGTCGGCGAGCACGGCGACGTCGTTCTTCATGGCCGTCACGGCCCTCAGGCCGCTCACGCCCATCACCAGCATCAGCACCAGCAGCGTGCCGACACCAGCGAACAGCTTCTTTCCAATGGTCCACGATGGCATATCGGTCCCCGTGCCGCACGCAGGCGGTCGCCGACCAGCGAGGTGATGACCGGGCACGCCTCTGCGGTCGGTGGGAGCGAGGCCGCCGGTGATGACACGACGCTTTGGGGGCGTCTGCGTTCTTCGCAGTGCCAATCGGCCGACACCGCGCCGAAATCCAGCGCCAGACAGAAAATTGCCCCACTTCGGGCCAGTGTGCGGCCCGGCAGGGCTAGTCCGGGTCATCGCAGGCACTGGCCCCCCGGCGCCCGAAGCGTTCCACAATTACGTGTGCCGCAGACGCGGCGCCCCAGGCCCGCGCGTCCGGACACATCGCCCCGAGCCGCCAACCCCAGCCTCGTCGCAGAATTTCTGGCGCCAGCACCTCGTCTGTTGCTCCAGCGCCGCCCGATCCGACCGATTGAGTGATCGTGCGCGCCGTGGCGGCGAGACGCCTCGCACCGGCCACCACGTCCCCAGGAGCACATGCCCAACGCCTGTCGCGACGCGTGTCGAGCATCGACCCCACTGGCACAGGTGCGGCCGTGCACACGCTGAATCGTGCGCACACCGACGGGCCCGGGCTCACCGTGCTCACGGCGGTGTGCGATCGCGCGCCCCACCTGGCCGGCCTGCTCGACCTCGACGGCCGCATCGTCCACGCCAGCCCGCGCACCTGCGCGCTGGTGGGCTGCACGCTCGACGACGTGCGCGACCGCGCCGTGTGGGACTCGCCCTGGTGGGCGCACGACACGCAGGCGCAAGTTGACATCCGCGACGGCGTGGCACGCGCCAGGCACGCACCGGTCGAATTCGAAACCACCCATCGCAACACGCTCGGCGAGATCCGCGCCATCGATCTCACCCTGACGCCGGTCGACGACGGGGCGGGCCGCACCTACCTGCTCGTCGATGGCCGCGATATCACCGATCGCCTGAAGGCCGACGACACGCTGGCGCGGGTCAACCGGCAGTTGCGGATGCTCAGCGACTGCAACCAGGCGCTCGTCCGCGCGACCGAGGAGCCTGCGCTGCTCGAGGCCATCTGCGCGATTGTCGTCAGCGTCGGCGGGTATCGCATGGCGTGGGCTGGCGACGCGGATCCCGGCCCTGACCATCGCGTGCGCCCGGTCGCCCACGCCGGCGACGAGGGCGGCTACCTCTCAGAGGTCTGCATCACGTGGGACGAGCGCCCGACCGGGCGCGGGCCGATTGGCACGGCCATCCGCACCGGGCTTCCCTGCGCCATCCAGAACGTCGCCACCGACGACCGCTTCAGCCCGTGGATGGCGGCGGCCTCGCGGCACGGCTACGCGGCCGTGTGCGGGCTGCCCATGGTCGCCGACGGCCGCACCCTCGGCGCCCTGGCCGTCTACTCGGAGCGCGCCGACGCCTTCGACCCCGATGAAGTGAGCCTCCTGCAGGAGCTGGCCGATGACCTCGCGTTCGGCATCGTCACCGTGCGGCTGCGCAACGAGCAACTGCGCGCCAGCGAGCAGCTCCGCGCCAACGAGAAGCGCTTCCGGAAGCTGATGTCGAACTCGCACGACATCACCATCGTGATGGACGCCCATGGGCGCCTGACGCACGGCAGCGGCGCCATCACCGAGATCCTCGGCTACGAGGCCGAGACGCTGATGGATGTCAACGGATTCGACCTCGTGCATCCCGACGACCTCGCAACCGCACGCAGCGTCTTTGCCGAGGCGGCGCGCCCGCTCGGCGAACTGCATCGCATCGAGTTCCGCGCACGGCACAACTCGGGCAGCTGGGTGTGGCTCGAAGCCGTCGGCACGAACCTGCTCGACGATGCGGTGGTGCGCGGCGTCGTGATGAACATGCGCGACATCACCGACCGGCGGCGCGCCGAAGCCGACCGGCAGGCGCTGCAGAACCAGCTGCAGCAGGCGATGAAGATGGAGGCGGTGGGCCGACTCGCGGGCGGGATCGCCCACGACTTCAACAACCTGCTCACGGCAATCAACGGCAACCTCGAGATCGCCCAGCTCGACCTGAGCCCGGCCGATCCGCTCATGGCGTCGATCACGCACGCCATGCGGGCGGCGCAGAGTGCGGCGGGCCTGACGCGCCAGCTGCTGTCGTTTTCGCGGCGCCAGATCCTCGAGCCGCGGGTGGTGAACCTCAACGAGCTGCTGACCGAGCTGCGGAAGATGCTCGTGCGCCTGCTCGGCGAGGACGTGCGGCAGACGTTTGCGCTCGCCCCCGACCTGGCGGCCGTGCAGATCGATCCGGGGCAGTTCGAGCAGGTGATCGTCAACCTCGCCGTGAACGCCCGCGACGCGATGCCCGATGGCGGCACGCTCACGATCGAGACGGCCAACGTCGACCTCGACGACGACTACGTCGCGACGCATCCCCACGTCACCGCCGGCCCCTACGTCATGCTCAGCGTGAGCGACACGGGTCACGGCATGCCACCCGAGGTGAGGCAACGGCTGTTCGAGCCGTTCTTCACCACCAAGCCCAAGGGACGCGGCACGGGCCTCGGCCTCGCGACGATCTTCGGCGCCGTCAAGCAGGCGGGCGGCACCATCGAGGTCTACTCGGAGGTCGATCGCGGCTCGGCATTCAAGATCTACCTGCCGCGCGTGTCGGCGCCGGTCGAACCCCTCGTCAAGCCGACAGTCTTCGACACGCTGCCGCACGGGCGCGAGACCATCCTGCTGGTCGAAGACGACCCGACCGTGCGGCACGTGGCGGTGTCGTTCCTGCGGAGGCTCGGCTACACGGTGCGCATTGCCGCCAACGGCGACGAGGCGATCATGCGGGCCCAGGCGGGCGGCATCGACCTCCTGCTGACCGACGTGGTGATGCCGGGCATCAACGGCCAGGAACTCGCCACGCGGCTGCGCGCCGCGCATCCCGACCTCAGGGTCCTGTTCACGTCGGGCTACACCGAGAACACGATCGCGCATCACGGCGTCGTCGATCCGCACACCGACTTCATCGGGAAGCCCTTCGGCATCCACGCGCTGGCGACGAAGATCCGCGACGTGCTCGACCGGCCGCGCGCGTAGCCCCGGCGGCTGTGACAGAATCCCCGTCGGTACCCGGCGGGGATCGCGACTGATCCTCCGCGGCGTCACCGGGGGGCGCACGCATGATCGCCACGCCATGGATTCGCAGGATCGTTGTCGCCGCATCACTGCTGTTCGTCTCGACGACGGGCGCGTGGGCGCAGGACGCTGCTGCGCCGCGCGGGCCGCTCGTGCACACCTACTCGATCGTCGCGCGCGATGCCGCCACGGGCGAGATGGGCGTCGCCGTGCAGTCGCACTGGTTCTCGGTGGGCTCGATCGTGACGTGGGCCGAAGCCGGCGTCGGCGCGATCGCCACGCAGTCGTTCGTCGAGCCGGCGTACGGCTACAAGGGCCTGCAACTGATGAAGGGTGGCGTCGCGGCGCGCGAGGCGCTCGCGCAACTCGTCGCCGCCGACGCCGGGCGCGACGGCCGGCAGGTCGCCTTCGTCGACGCGCAGGGACGCGTGGCCGCGCACACCGGCGCCAAGGCGATTGCCGCGGCCGGGCACCACACGGGCGCGCAGTACGCGGTGCAGGCCAACATGATGGCCTCTGACAAGGTGTGGCCGGCCATGGCGGCCGCCTTCGAATCGGCGACGGGCGATCTCGCCACGCGGATGCTCGCGGCGCTGTCTGCCGCCCAGTCGGTCGGCGGCGACATCCGCGGCAAACAATCGGCCGCCCTGCTCATCGTCAAGGGCACGTCGACGCAGCAGCCCTGGGCCGGCGCCGATCGCGTGTTCGACCTGCGCGTCGAGGATCACCCCGATCCCATCGCGGAACTCACGCGGCTCGTGCGGCTGCAGCGCGCCTACACGCACGCGAACACGGGCGATGCCAGGTTCACCGAGGGCCGGATCGACGATGCGCTGCGCGAGTACGCCGCGGCGACACGCTACGCGCCCGAGATCCTCGAACTGCCGTTCTGGCAGGCCGTGACGCTCGCGGCCTCGGGACGCGTGGCCGAGGCCGAGCCGATCTTCAGGCGCGTGTTCGAGAAGGAGCCGCAGTGGGCCGACCTGGTGCCACGGCTGCCGCCAGCGGGATTGCTGCCGAACGACGCGGCGCTGGTCCAGCGGATCGTGGCGCTGCGGAAGTAGCCCGGACAGCGGCACCCCGCCGCGTCGGTCTCGTTGAAATGGGCGTCGCGGCCGACACGGCGCGGTGGTAGGATGCGCCTGCTCGCCCGCACAGCGTATACACGTCGATCGATCGCCGGGTCGCAATGCCGGGAACCCTCGTCCCCCACGCGACATCCGCGCCCTGGCGTCGAAGACACTCGTCGACTCGCACGACTGGTTCCTCGCAAGGAGGCGCTCATGCCGCCCGCCAGCTCGATTGCCCTCGTCGTGTTCGCCCTGGCCATCTTCATCCTGACCTGGTGGATCGTCGCCCACTACCTGCGCGACGGCAGCGGCCGCGGCCCGCAGTAGGGCCGCGGTTCACCATGCGCGCTTGCAGGCAGGGGCGTGAGTGCGATCGGGTCGTATCGAGGGCCGCGCTGTGCGCACAACCGCAGTGACGCGCGCGCTGGCGGCGGCCGCGGTCTGGGGATGCTGCTCGGGCGCTGTCGCCCACGCCCAGTCCACGCCCGAAGACCGTATCGTGGCGTTTGCCGACATCCGGGCCGCTGTCTTCAAGGTCGCGACGCTGTCTGGAATGGTCGTGGCCCTCGAGCTGTCAGACGGCGCCGCACGCCCGATCCACGACGACGGCACCTGCCCCGGGTGCGACAACGCCGACATACGTGCGCTTGCGGGTCAGCTCGCCCAACGTGGGCTCTCGACGGCCGCGGTCGATGGCGTGCTCAGCATCCGCGAGCGGCCCCGGGGGTCACGGTGCGGATCGATGAGCGCTCGCGAGATGGTGTTGACCCGGCCGTCGCCAACCGATCTCGTCAACGCGGTGATGGCGGTGTGCGATCCCGGAGCGAGACCGATCATGGACGTGCGCGACCGCATTTCCTGGAGCGACAGGCTGGATCCGGACAGACGGTCTGAACTCCTGGGCATCATGGAGACGCGTCCCGACGTGCTTCGTGGCTTCGCAACGATCCGCGACCTGTTGAACGGGTGGCTCCAGACGTTCCCCGATGCGTACTGGTCGATCACCGAGAACTGCAGCGCAGGCGAGTGCCACGTCGAGGTGGCCGTCGGCGGCATGTCGTCGCGATGGGGCGTCGGGTCGGTGGGCCGCCTGGCGAGGTAGTCACACGAGCCGTCAAGGCGACGCCTGGACGGCTCGGCAGGAATTGCCGGCCGCGCGCGTCGCCTCTGCGGACGTCGCTTCCGCGTTCACGCCGGCTAACAGAACACGCGCTGTGCCGCAGCCTCGGCGTAGCCGTCCATCCGCTGCCGGGCGGCCCGCTTCGAGCGACCGCCCTTCGGCTGGCGCGCGATGTCATCCAGCACCGCAATCAACGTGTCGATGTCGTCGTCGGTGTTCTCGAGCCCCAGGCTCACGCGGGCGACGCCGGGCAGTTCGATGCGGCTCAGCACCGTCAGGATCACGCGCTGGAACTGCTCGGCCCACGGGGGCACCCTGGCCAGGCGCTTCACCGTCAGGTGCGCGCAGTGGCAGCCAGACCGCACGCCGATGCCGCCGCGCGCCGCGAGTTCCCGGCCGATGGTGTGCGCGATGCGGTCCTTCAGGTTGAAGGCAATGACGCCGCCCTTGTGCGCGAACGCGGGCGACGCGGGATCGGCGATCCCGTAGATCTCGACGCCGGGAATCTGCGCCATGCCGCGCAACGCGCGCGCGGTCAGCGCCTGTTCTTCGTCGCGGATCACGTCGAAGCCGATCCGTTGCAGCAGCACGAGGGCCTTGCCGAGCGCCGTGATACCCACGACGTTCTCGTCGCCCGACGCGCGGATCGCGTCCATCTCGGCGGTGCTGAACGTCAACAGCCCTTTCCGCGCCACCAGCACGCCGGTGCCGAACGGTGCGTACGCCTTGTGCGCCGAGAACGCCAGGTAGTCGATGCCGCTCGCGTCCACCGCGACGCGGCGGTGCGCCACCAGTTGCGCGCCGTCCACCAGCAGGCGCGCGCCGTACCGGTGCGCGAGCTGGCCGATCGCGGCCAGGTCGTTGCACACGCCCAGCACGTTCGACGCGCCTGTCACGGCGACGAGCGTGATGCGCTTCGCGCCGTGCTCGGCGCGCTCGTTGTACGTGCGCAGCAACGTCTCGAGTTCGGCGGCGTCGACGAAGCCCCCGGCGTCCATCCCCAACCTGAGGGGCGACGCTTCGCCGACGCGGCGCCACGGCAGCTCGTTGGAGTTGTGTTCGAGCAGCGTGTTGACGACAACGGGTTCGACGCCGGGCGCGGCCTGGCGATTCACGCTCTCGGCCACGAGGTTGATCGCTTCGGTGGTGTTGGCGGTGAAGATCACGTCGTACGCGGCCGTGGGCGCGCCCACGACGTCCGAGACGATGGGCGCGACGGCCTCGACGATGGCGTGCCTGGCGTCCGTGGGCTGGCGCCAGGCCTGGCAGGCGGCGGTCCACACGGGCTCGAAGGTGGGCGTGCTCGCCCCGTTGTCGAGGTTGATGAACGTCCGCTCGCCCGCCTGGGTCGGGACGCGCCCTCCGCCCCCGATCAGCGTCTGTCGGAGCGCGTGCAGCAGGTCGCGCCCGGAGCAGCCCTCGAGCGCATCGTGGCGCAGGATCTGCGCCGGCGTCAGGGTGTCTGATGGCGTGTCGGTGAAGGCACCGGCGCCGAACTGCTGCGCCAGTTGCAGCGCGCGTGCATACGCGATGACATTGATGATGGCCGGTGTGCCCGCCTCGAATCGGCCCGGGGCCGGAGCCCACATGACCCAGCCGCGGCCGACCAGCCGCGCGGTGCCGCCGCCGGTGATCGACGGTGCGCCCGCCGGAAGTGCGTCTCGTTCGACGGCGAGCGCCCTGACGCCCAGTGGCAGGCCGATGTCGCCACTCGACGCCACACGGTAGCGTGCGGGCGAGAGCTGCGCGGTGAGCGTGTCGATGGATCTCGGCGAGCCGAAGACGACGACGTGGCGGCCATCGTCGAGCCCCATGTGCTCGAGCACGATGTCACGTGCCTGCTCGAACAGGCGCGTCGTCGCCACCGAGTGGTGGCCGCTGCCGCGGTGGACGTTGGCGTAGGTCTCGAGCGCCGCGCGCACGCTGCGCTCGAGCGCCGCGAATGCGCTGGTGACGCCGGTGGTGCCAGGGTGGGTCTGCATGGACGGTCTGCCTTGGGGTGTGTCTGTCCGGTGACGCAGCGGTGACGCTGCTCCCACCACGACCAAGACGACGGCTGAGACGGCCGGGTTCTCGCGGCGCCTCGCAGAGCCGGTGCAGTATGCTTGGCTTCGTGACCGCGACGCCAGGAACATCCGGCAGCGAACGGGGCATCGCACGCACGCTCGTCAGTGACCTCAGGGGCGTGCTTACGGGTGGTGGAAGCTTCACATCGCATCGCGTCGCGAAGCGCACGCTTGCCGACCTCGAGGAGTTCTACCTCACCGAAGCACATCGCAAGCGGCTCGCGCAGGCGGGATTCCTGAAGCGCTGGATCCTGCGCCTGTGGTGGCTGTTCAAGGGCCTCGTCCTCAAGCTGAGCCCGACGCGCCGCCTGCTGCTCGCGCTCGGCCTGTTCACCTTCACGGGCCTCAAGATCCGGAGCGAAGACCTCAGCCTCGACGTCCCAGGCGTCGGGTTCGGGCTGGTCCTGCTGGTGCTGGCCCTCGAGTTGCGCGACAAGATGGTCGCGCACGATGAACTCGAAACGGGGCGGACGGTGCAGCGCGCGCTGATGCCGTCGGCGGCGCCGGTGCTCGAGGGTTG
>JAEUQQ010000519.1 GCA_016789685.1 Acidobacteriota bacterium
CAGGCAGGCCAAGTGGGAGGCGGCGCCAAAGAACGAAATCGCGGCCGTTACGGCGCCGACGCCGACCGTCGGCACCGGCGAGATGAGTTTCGACCTGGCCAAGCTCGGCGTGGCGCCCGGCACCTATGGGTTCCGATTCCAGATGCACGTCGAAGAGGAATACAACGTGCTGTACCGGGGCGTGATCACGGTCGGTGGCCCTGCCGCCGGCATCGCGCTCGAAACCGTGGGCGGGCCGGGCAAGCCCTCGACCACCGATCAGTTCGTGAAGGACGTCGAAGTGCGGTACCTGGCCGCCAAATAGTTCCAGGCTGCCCGGCGCCATCGACGGCTCGACCGTCGCGCGGGCTCCGGGTGCTTCATTTCCGGGTAGAGGAGGCCTCCATGGCCGGTGACGCAGTCAATCGTCGCGATTTCCTGAAGCGGGCCGGTGCCATCACGGCGGCGGGCACCGCGGTGTTCAGCTTCGAAGAACAGATCCTCCAGGCACACCAGGCGCCGCCGCAGCAGGCCCCGCCGCCCGAGGGCGCACCGCCGTTCGGACGCCGCAACCAGCCGCCAGCCCCGGACGTCGCCGGCCCCATCCCGACCGGCAAGCTCGGCCCGCTGACCTTCACGCGGCTCATCGCCGGACACAACCTCGTCGGCTGGCAGGCGCACTCGCGCGACCTGATCTACACGTCGCAGCTCCTGCGCGCCTACTTCACCGACGACAAGGTCCTCGAGACCTACCAGAAGTACGAAGAGAACGGCATCAACGCGTCGATGCTCCGCATCGAGAAGCGCAGCCTCGAGCTCGCCAAGAAGTACAAGCAGGAGCGCGGCGGCAAGATCCAGTGGATGGCCCAGGTGGTCATCAACGAGAAAGACCAGATGTCAGACCTCGAGAAGGCCGTCGAGGCTGGCGTCGTGTGCGCGCACGTCCGTGGGCTGGAAGGCGACAAGTTCTTCAAGAACCAGCGCATGGACATCCTCGGCACCACCCTCGAGAACATCAAGAAGGCTGGCATGGTGGCCGGTCTTGCCACGCACGGCATCGACTCGCTGATGGAAGCCGAACGCATCGGCCTGCCCGCCGAGTACTACATGAAGACCTTCAACAGCGCCCAGTACTGGAGCGCAGGCCCGCCGGTCGCGCCCGACCCGAACTGGAAGCCCACCAAGGACCAGCTCGTCCAGTCGGAATACGCCGACAGCCGCCACGACAACATCTGGGAAACGACCCCGAAGGCCACGGCCGAGTTCTTCGCGAAGGTGAAGAAGCCGTTCGTCGCCTACAAGGTGCTCGCCGCCGGCGCCATCCACCCGCGCGACGGCTTCAAGTACGCCTTCGAAAAGGGCGCCGACTTCATCGTCGTCGGGATGTACGACTTCCAGTTGAAGGAAGGCGCCAACATCACCAAGGGCCTCCTCGCAGGCACGCTCGATCGCTCGCGTCCCTGGATGGCCTGAGGTCCGACCGTGCCTGCGCCCTGTCGGGGGCGCCGGCATGACAAGCTCACGTCACACAAACACCCCGGGGTGGCACGGCCGCTCCGGGGTGTTGTGCGTGAGGGGCCTACTCTTCGACGAACACGCCCGACGACCACGGGCTCGCCCACACCGCGCCCGCGCTGTCGCATCGGCCCTCGACGCGCAGCACGTGCACACCCGCGCGCGATCCAAACAGCGTCTCGAGGGCCTCGCGCGGCAGCAGGTAGGCCGCCTTGGCCAGCGCGTCGGAATCGGACGCCGTCGGCGCCGTCAGGCTCACCTGGCAGATCTGCTCGCCCGGCAGTCCCGTGCGTGGGTCGATGATGTGTCCGAAGCGGCGCCCGTCGATGTCGACGAACTTCACCGACGCCCCCGACGTCGAGATCGCGCTGTCGCGCAGCATCACGTAGCGCACGGCCATCGCCGGACGCGCCGGGTTGCGGATGGCGAGCTTCCAGCCCTCGCGCCCCGGCGGATGTCCGAGCCCGTAGAGCGTGCTGCCGCCGGCACTCACGAGCGCCGATGTGATCCCGTGCTCGCGGAGCACCGCCACCGCGCGATCGGCCGCATAGCCCTTGCCGATCCCGCCCGGATCGAACTCGACCCCCTCGACCGCATACGACACCGACTG
>JAEUQQ010000521.1 GCA_016789685.1 Acidobacteriota bacterium
GGCAAGATGCGGCGGGGCGAGTACCGCAAGTTCCGCGTGCTGGCGCGCGCCGCCGACGGCGGCCCCGACGACTTCGCCGCCATGGAGGAAGTCGTGCAGCGGCGCTATGCGCGTGTGGCTGACGATGACGGCCCGTGGCCAGACCTGATCGTGATCGACGGAGGGTACGGCCAGTTGTCGGCCGCGTACACGGCACTCGAACGCCTGGGGCTGGCGCACCTCGTGGCGGTCGGCCTCGCGAAGAAGGAGGAGTTGATCGTCACCCGCGACCGTCCGGAGCCCATCGCGTTGCCGACCGACAGCCCGGCCCTCCTGCTCCTCCAGCGGATCCGCGACGAGGCCCACCGGTTCGCGGTGACGTTCCACCGCCAGGCACGCGCCATGCGCGACCTCCGGTCTGAACTGGACGGCATCCCGGGGATTGGGCCGGGCCGGCGCAAGCGCCTCCTCACCCAGTTCGGATCCGTGGCGGGCGTCAGGCGTGCCGCACGCGAGGACCTCGAGGCCGCGGTCGGAGCCAGGGCCGCTGCCGCGGTCCTCCAGTGGTTCGACAGCACGCGCAGCTAGGCCATCGACGCCTCGCGGCTCGCTCAGGGCGGGACTTGCCGGATTCTGCCGGTCTGGCGTACTCTGAACTGCTTTGTTGGGCCAAATCGACTTCTTCAATCTGTTCACCTCGCTGGCGGTGATGCTGTTCTCGCTGACGGTCCACGAGGCCGCGCACGCGTGGACGGCGCGCCGGCTCGGCGATCCGACCGCGGGCCTGCTGGGCAGGATTTCGCTCAATCCGGCGGTCCACGTCGATCCGCTCGGGACCATCCTCCTCCCCCTGATCGCGATGGTGACCGGGGCCCCGCTGCTCGGCTGGGCCAAGCCCGTGCCGGTCGACTTCCGGTACCTCAAGCAGCCCCGGCGCGACTTCATGGTCATCGCCGCGGCTGGCCCCATCTCGAACCTGATCCTGGCGGTCGTGGCGGCCGTCGTGCTGCAGGTCACGCCGCTCGGCCTCGGCGGCGGCGGGATCGCCGTTGCCGCGCCCGTGGCCGTGCTGGCCCTGAAGATTGTCCAGATCAACCTCCTGCTGGCCCTGTTCAACCTGGTGCCGGTGCCGCCGCTCGACGGTGGCAACGTCCTCGGCGGGCTGCTGCCGCCGCACCTGGCCGACCGGTTCGACGCGTTGCGGCCCTATGGGGTCTTCATCCTGTACGGCCTGATGTTCACCGGGATCCTCGGGCAGATCATCGGGCCGCCCTATCACCTGATCCAGAGCGTGTTGCTGTAATGACTCGTCGTCGCGTGGTGTCGGGCATGCGCCCGACCGGCAAGCTGCATCTCGGTCACCTCGTCGGGGCCCTCAGGAACTGGGTGGCGCTGCAGGAGACCTACGAGTGCCTCTACTTCAGCGCCGACTGGCACGCGCTGACGTCCGACTACGCCGACACCGGCGGCATCGTTGCGAGCGTGTACGACAACCTCGCCGACTGGATTGCCGCGGGCATCGATCCCGAACGCAGCACGCTGTTCATCCAGTCGCTCGTGCCCGAGCACGCCGAACTGCACCTGCTGTTCTCGATGCTCATTCCGATTCCCTGGCTCGAGCGCGTGCCGACCTACAAGGAACTGCAGGAACAGCTCACCGAGAAGGACCTGTCGACCTACGGGTTCCTCGGGTATCCGCTGTTGCAGACGGCCGATATCGTCATCTACAACGCGCACGTCGTGCCCGTGGGCGAGGACCAGGTCCCGCACCTCGAGCTGTCGCGTGAAGTCGTCAGGCGCTTCAACAACCTCTTCGGCGAGGTGTTCGTCGAGCCCCAGCCCCTGCTGACGCCGACGCCGCGCCTGCCGGGCCTCGACAACCGGAAGATGAGCAAGAGCTACGGCAACGCCATCGACCTGTCAGACGACGCCGAGACCGTGCGCAAGAAGGTCATGCAGATGTACACCGACCCGAAGCGCGTGCGGGCCGACGTGCCCGGCACCGTCGAGGGTAATCCGGTGTTCGTCTACCACGATGCGTTCAACCCCGACGTGGCCGAAGTCGACGACCTGAAGGCGCGGTACCGCCTCGGCAAGGTTGGCGATGTCGAGGTGAAGCAAAAGCTCGTCAAGGCCATCAACGCGATGCTCGATCCGATGCGCGAGCGGCGTGCGGCCGTGCTGGCGAAGCCGGGCTTCCTGCGCGAGCTGGCGTTCGACAGCTCTGCGAAGGCGCGCGCCGTCGCGCGGGAGACGATGGGCCAGGTACGCGAGGCGATGAAGATCTCGTACGCGCGGTCGTGAGCCGATGAGCGAGCAGGCCTTCGAATCGGTGCTCGAGCGGTACCCGGTGCGGCTCTCGAACTTCGAGGGGCCGCTCGACCTCCTGCTGCACCTGATCCGCAAGCACGAGATCGACGTGCACGACATTCCGATCGTGCTCGTCACGCAGCAGTACCTCGCCTATCTCGAGCTGATGAAGGACCTCGACCTCGAGATTGCCGGCGAGTTCCTGGTGATGGCGGCCACGCTGATCCACATCAAGTCGCGCCTGCTGCTGCCGCGACCGCAGCCCGACCAGGACGACGAGGAAGAGGATCCGCGGCAGGCGCTGGCGCAGCGGCTCATCGAGCACCAGCGGTACAAGGCGGCCGCCGAGCTGCTGCACGAGAAGGAAACCGTGCGCAGCGCGCAGTGGATGCGTCCTGACGACGTCGTGGCCAAGATCGCCGGTGAGGAATACGAACCCGAGCTCGAGGTCGACCTGTTCAGCCTGCTCACCGCGTTCAAGGCCGTCGTCGAACGGGCCAGGCAGAAGCCGAAGCTGTACCTGCCGGGTGAGCAGATCCCGATCGAGGTCCGCATCGAGCAGTTGCTCGCGCGACTCTCGACCACCGAGGCCTGCGGCTTCGACCACCTGTTTGCCGACGTCAACACCAAGTCGAACATGATCGTGACGTTCCTGGCGCTGCTCGAGATGATCCGCCTCAGGCTCGTGCGCGTGTTCCAGACGGGCCCGTTCGGCGACATCCGCGTCTACAAGCGCGAGCGCCCGGCCGATGCCCCCCGTCCGATCGGCGATGCGACGGTGACCACCGTCCCGGAACCTGCACGATGAGCGAGAAGCCAGACGTGAGCGACGCGCACGACCTCCCGACGCCCGAGACCGGCCTCGAGCCCGATGACCTCGACGGACCTGGTGCGACGCTGACGCACGACGAGGACATCGCCGAAGCCATCGACGCCACCATCATGGGCGACGAAGACGACGACGAGCCTGCGGCACCCGAGGATGCCGTGGACCCCGCGGCGGCCGATGCCTCAGCGCAGGGCGACATCGAGCCCGAGACCGTCGTGCCGCCTCCCGACGACCAGCTGATCGCCATCGTCGAGGCGCTGATCTTCGCGTCACCCGATCCCATCACGCTCAAGGCCCTGACCAAGCTGCTCGAGCCCGAACCGGCGGTGCGCATCGAGGCCGCGATCGAGTTGCTGAAGGCGCGCTACGACGACGCGCGCGGCCTGACGGTGGTCGAGGTGGCCAACGGCTACCAGATCGTCACGCGCCCGGAGCTGCACGAGTGGGTGCGACGGCTCTTCCACGAGCGCACGACGCAGAAGCTGTCGGTCGCGGCCCTCGAGACGCTTGCCGTGATCGCCTACAAGCAGCCGGTGACGGCGGCTGAAATCGCCGAGATCCGGAGCGTGAACACGTCGGGTGTGCTCGGCACGCTGATGGACCGCAAGCTGATCAAGATCGCCGGCCGCAAGGCCGTCGTCGGGCGGCCGTTCATGTACGCCACGACACGCGAGTTCCTCGAGCGCTTCGGGCTGCGCGACCTCAACGACCTGCCGAAGATCGAGGACATGGCCGACGTGCTGGGCTTCGATCCGCCCCTGCTCGACGACACGGCCGTGGCAACGGCGTTGCCGTTCGACGGCGCCGTCGATCCGTCGCTGACGCCGGTCGGCGTGGGGCCACTGGGCGCGGCGTCGAGCCCCGGCGCTGAGGCCACCGTGGCGTCCGTCGACGACCTGTCGCCGCCGGCCGACGACGTCGAGGAGACTGCGTCGGACGACGACGAAGGGCCTGGCGAGCGCGATGCCTGAGGAACGTCTCCAGAAGATCCTGTCGGCGGCCGGAGTGGCCTCGCGGCGTGCGTCGGAGCAGTTGATCCTCGACGGGCGCGTCAGCGTGAACAACGTCACGATCCTCACGCTGGGATCGAAGGCCGATCCGCAGCGTGACGACATCCGCGTGGATGGCAGCCGCGTCCGCCCCGAACGCCTGCGGTACCTGCTCCTGAACAAGCCCGAGAAGGTGGTCACGACGCGCAACGATCCCCAGCGCCGGCGCACGGTGGTGGATCTGCTCCGCGGGGTCAAGGAATCGGTCTACCCGGTGGGGCGGCTCGACTTCGATTCGGCGGGGCTGCTGTTGCTCACGAACGACGGTGACCTGGCGGCGCGGCTGATGCATCCGCGGCACGGCATCGAGAAGCTCTACCGGGCCGATGTGCGCGGGATTCCGTCTGAACCCGAGCTCGAACGCCTCGCGGATGGCATCGACATCGACGGCCAGGTCACGCTGCCGGCGCGCGTGCGGCTGGTCAAGGCGATGCCGTCGGCCCGTGGCGAGGGGGCGGCGGTGCTCGAGATCGCGATTCGCGAGGGGCGCAACCGGCAGGTGCGCCGGATGTGCGAGGCGGTCGGCCACCCCGTCCTGCGCCTGACGCGCGTGGCCGTCGGGCCGTTGCGCGACAAGGAGCTGCGTCCCGGCGAGTGGCGTGACCTGACCGCGCGCGAAGTCGAGACGATCAAGAACGCCGTCGCCGACTGACCCCGTCAGCGCGACAGCATCGCCGCCCAGAAACGCACCAGCCGCCACACCTCGCGGACGGTCGGCGGCCGATCGACTTCGGCGTGCGTGATCAGGGGCGTCACCTGCACGCGCACGTCGACGCCCTGCCGCGCCAGCAGCGCGCCGAGCCGTTCGGACTCGATCGCCGGCACGACGTTGTCGTCGGCCCCGTGCAGCAGGAACACCGGCGCGCGCGGGGGCGGGGCCGAGGCCGGCGACACCGCGGCCGGCAGCGCCGCGCGCTCCACCGCAGGCAACAGGACGCTGCCGAGCCGGGCGACGTCGCGGGTGTTGACCGCGTGCAGCAGGCCGCGTGCGGGTTCCTCCAGCATCGGTTCCAGGGCCACCGCTTCGGCAAACACGTCGGCCGCCCGTGCCTGATCGACCATGTCGATGTGCGACGCGCGCATGAACAGGTTGATGCCGCGCGCGAGGCCGGCGACCTGCTCGGGCGGCACCACCGAGGTGGCCAGGTTCAGTAACACCACCACCAGCCCGTAGTCGTGCGGGGGACGGACCCTGCCGTCGGCCTGCACGCCCGTGCAGAGATAGCGCAGCGTCTGCTGCAGGTCGCCATGCCCGCCGAAGGCCATGACGTACGCGATGTGGTCGCGCACCTGTGCGCGACCGGCCGCCACGACCGACAACCCGCCGGCGAAGCTGATGCCGACGAGGCCCACGCGCCGATCGGCGGCGAAACGTCGCTGCGGCACGAGCCAGGCGGCGACGTCCTCGATCTGATCGGGGAGCCGCGGCGTGATGCGGTACTCGAGCAGGTCGGGCAACTCGATCGTGACCACGCCCAGGCCGCCCGTGGCGAGGTCGCGGGCGAAGCCCACCAGGCGGGGCTCATCGAGGCCCTCGGCGTGCACACCAGGGGTCAACACCACGGTGCGGCGCCAGGCCGCCCCCGGGGCGTAGAGGCGCGCGCGGATGGCCCCGTGCCGGGTCGGGATGGTGAGATCCTCGGTGTGCACCGGGTGGGCGTCGAGCGCGGCCAGGCGGTCTTCGACGCCACCGTGCAGCCTGGCGGCGCGCACCACCAGGCCGGCACCGCGCAGCACGTCGGCGGCGGGGATGGCGGCCACCAGCGCGAGCGACAGCAGGCCGTGCACGAGGGCAATGGTGAAGACGCGCGACATCCGGGTGGGCTGAGGGTAGGATATTACGCCTTCGTCGCCGCACCGCGGTGCCAGCCTTCAGCGAGCGCAGACTCTTCGTGATCATCGCCATCGACGGACCATCGGGAGCAGGGAAGGGAACGGTCGCGCGCACCGTGGCGCGCGCGCTGCAGTTCCGCCACATCGACACGGGCGCCATGTACCGCGCGGTCGCGTGGCTGGCCCACGAGCGTGGGATTGCCTACGACGACGAGCCGGCGCTCGTCGCCCTGGCCCGCGAGGTCGCCTTCGATCTCGAGGACGGCCGTGTGCGCATTGCCGGGCACGACGTGTCATCGGCCATCCGCACGTCAGGCATGGACCTGGCGTCGTCGACGGTCGCCAAGTTGCCCGAACTCCGCGCCGTTCTCGTCGCGCGGCAGCAGCAGATGGGCGAGGGTGGTCGCGTCGTGATGGAAGGACGCGACATCGGTTCGGTGGTCTTCCCCGACGCCGACGTCAAGATTTTCCTGGATGCCTCGCCCGAGGAGCGGGCGAAGCGCCGGGCTGCCGATCCTGCCCACACGGGATCGGCCATCGACCTCGTCGCGGTGGCGCGCGAGATCCGCGCCCGCGATGCCCGCGACTCCACGCGGGCGGCATCGCCGTTGCGGACGGCGCCTGACGCCGTGGTCATCGACACCACCGGGCGCTCGATTGATGACGTGGTGCAGCAGGTGCTGGGGCTGGCCGCGCAGGTGAGCCCCACGGCGATCAGGCCGGAGTGAGCCGCACGGGCACCCGCAGCGGCCTGCGAGTGCCCGCCTGGTCAGTTCCTGGGCCGCCGGGGCTGGCCGCCCTGTTCCTTTGCCCGTTCCTTGAAATCGTCTGACGAGGCCGGATCGAGTTCCCAGCGATGCCGGTCGCGCTCATGGATCTCGGCCCCCCCACGCAACTCCTCGTCATCGTCGTACTCGACACCCAGTGAGCGGCCGATGAGGTCGACGTCGTCCTGGCCCGGCGTGGGGTTCTCGCCCCCGGGGGTTTCGTCGCCGGTCGTTGCGGCCGCGTGTGCATCGGCGTCGGGATCGCCAGCGGTCACCGCATCGTCGATGCCGGCGCGGCGTTTGTGGCCGATGGCGTCGGTCGCCTCGTCCTCGCGGACGCGCTGCGGCGCGTGGTCGACGTCGAGCGACGAGGGCGGACTGGGGAACAGCGGGAGGTCGGTTTCCTGGTCTTCGGGATCGAGGTCGATGACCGGCACCGTCGTCGTTCGTTTCGGGACGGGCGGAACGCGACGCATTTCCCTGACAGGCGGCGGCGTGGCCGGACGCGGGGATTCGGCTGGCGTCGTCGGCGGGGCCTTGGCGACCACGGCGGGCGGCGTGGCTGGCGGCGGCGGAGGCGTCGTCGTGGCCGTCGTCGCGGTCCGGGGGCGCGGCGCGGCGGGGCGCTTGACGGGCGCGACCGGCCTGGCCGTCTTGACCGGCGTGGCGGGCGTGCGGGCCACGACCGTCCTGACCGGGGCCGGCCTGGCGGGGGCCTTGGCGGCGACCTTCTTGGCAACGGCCGCGGGCTTTCTGGTCGCGGTCTTCGAGACGGCGGGCGTCCTCGCGACGGCCTTGCGGCTGGTGGCGCGGGCGGGCGCCTTCTTGGCGGGTTTGGCCGCTGCACGCGTGGTCGTGCGCGTCTTGGGGGTGGTCTGTGCGGGGCGTTTGGCGGCCGGCGGCTTCTTGGCCGACGCGCGCCGCGCGGGCGACGAGGCTGCGGCCGTGGTCGATCGGCGGCGGGCGGGGGCAGCAGTACGGCGAGTCGTCTTGCGTGTTTTCCCGGGGCGGCGGGCCATGTCAGCACCTTCCTGGGTGATTTGACAGCCTTCTATGTGGTGTCGTACCTTAGCTCGCTTGTCGCTTACGCGACGTAGCACACATCTCAGCCGCCGGCGCTGTCAAGACCGGCAATCCGAAGATCGAGGAGGTCCCGCAGAGCATGGCGAACCTGGAAGACATCGAAAAGACCGAGCTGCCCGTCCACGACGAGCACCCCCGGTGGAAAGCCGCGGCGTCGCGCGTCATTCGACGACTCACATCCCCTGAAGACGACGACCCGGAGACGAGCGAGTATGCGCGGCTCCTGGAACAGTACGATACCAACTTCCGCAGCATCGCGGAAGGTGAAGTCGTCAAGGGCACGGTGTTGCGCGTCACGTCGGCATCGGTCGTAGTGGATGTCGGGTTCAAGTCCGAGGGGATGATCCCGGTCTCGGAGTTCCTGGACGAACAGGGCGAGTGCTCGGTGCAGCCGGGCGATGTCGTCGATGTTCTCCTCGAGCGTACCGAGGATCGGGACGGCCATGTCGTGCTCTCGCGCGAGAAGGCCGAAAAGATGAAGATCTGGGACGAGGTCGAGAAGGCCTTCACCGACAAGAAGGTCGTCATCGGTCGCGTCATCGAACGGATCAAGGGCGGGCTGGCCGTCGATATCGGCGTCCGGGCCTTCCTGCCGGGCAGCCAGATCGACGTGCGGCCGGTGCGCAACCTCGACGCGCTCAAGGGGCAGGAGCTCCGCATGCGCGTCATCAAGGTCAACAAGAAGCGCGGCAACATCGTGCTTTCGCGCAAGGTCCTCCTCGAGGAAGAGAACGCCGAGAAGAAGAAGCACACGCTCGACACGCTCGCCGAAGGCAAGATCATGCGCGGCGTCGTCAAGAACATCACCGACTACGGGGCCTTCATCGACCTCGGTGGTATCGACGGCCTGCTCCACATCACCGACATGTCGTGGGGCCGGGTGTCGCATCCGTCGGAGCTGTTCAAGGTCAACGACGAGGTCGATGTCATCGTCCTCAAGTACGACCCGGCGACCGAGCGCGTGTCGCTCGGCCACAAGCAGCTCACGCCCGACCCGTGGAGCGACGTCGTCGAACGCTACCCGGTGACGGCGAAGGTCCGCGGCAAGGTCGTCAGCCTGACCGACTACGGCGCCTTCATCGAGCTCGAGCCGGGCGTCGAGGGCCTGATCCACGTCAGCGAGATGTCGTGGAGCAAGCGCGTCAAGCACCCGTCGAAGGTGCTCGAGGCGGCGCAGGAGGTCGAGGCCATGGTGCTCGGCGTCGATCCGACCGCGCGCCGCATTTCGCTGGGCCTCAAGCAGGTCGCGACCAACCCGTGGGAAGAGCTCGGGGATCGCTACCCGGTGGGCACGCGCATCCAGGGCCGCGTCCGCAACCTGACCGAGTTCGGGGCGTTCGTCGAGGTCGAAGACGGCATCGACGGCCTCATCCACATCTCGGACATGTCGTGGAGCAAGCGCCTGAAGCACCCCTCCGAGATGCTGAAGAAGGGCGACAAGGTCGACGCGATGGTGCTCAACATCGACGCCGACAACCAGCGCCTGTCGCTGGGCCTCAAGCAGTTGGCCACGGACGTGTGGGACGAGTTCTTCTCGCACCACAACGTGGGTGACGTGGTCGAGGGCAAGGTCGTCCGGATGACCAATTTCGGCGCCTTCGTCGAGTTGGCCGACGGCATCGAGGGCCTCGTGCACGTCTCGGAGTTCGACGATGCGCAGGGTGTCGAGAAGGTGGAGCTGGAGCCCGAGAAGGCCTACCAGTTCAAGGTCATCAAGCTGAGCCCGGCCGAGCGCAAGATCGGCCTCAGCGTGCGGGCGCTCAAGTCGGACGAATACCGCGCCGACTGGGACTCGTACGCCTCCGACTCCGGGACAGGGTCGGCGACGCTCGGCGACCACTTCCGGCAGCACAACCAGTAGTCTCGCCGTAGCCCGCCGCGGAGGCCGACAGGCTTCCGCGGCGAGGCGAGGGCGGAGGAGGCCACCTGGTGTCCACGCAGCAGAGCATGACGAAGGCGGAACTCGTCGAAGAAGTGGCCCGGGCCACCGAACTGACGAAGAAGGACTCCGAGACCGTCGTCGACACGGTCTTCCAGGCCATCAAGGACGCCATCAACCGGGGCGACAAGATCGAACTCCGCGGGTTCGGCAGCTTCCGCCTCCGGAAGCGGCAGCCGCGCACCGGGCGTAACCCCCGCACCGGTGCCAGGGTCGACGTGCCCCCCAAGCGCGTGCCCTACTTCAAGCCCGGCAAGGAACTCAAGGACCTGCTCCACGATTCGGCCCCGGCCGACGAGCACCCGACCGAGGCCTGAGGCCCCGGGCGATCCCGCATGTTCCGGCTCTGGACGCCCTGGCGGCTGAAATACGTGACGAATGCGACCCGTGAGGCGGCGTGTGTCTTCTGCGACGCCCAGACCCGCCCTGACGAAGACGCGCACATCGTGTGGCGCGGGACGACCGGCTTCGTCATCCTCAACCTGTATCCCTACAACAACGGCCACCTCATGGTGGTGCCCTACCGCCACGTGGCGTCGCTCAACGCCCTTACCGCCGACGAACGGGTCGAGTTGATCGAACTGACCCGCGTCGCCGAGGCGGCCCTGACCGAGGCCTATGCGCCGCACGGCGTGAATGTCGGCATCAACCTCGGCAAGGCGGCCGGCGCCGGCGTCCTCGACCACCTGCACGTGCACCTCGTGCCCCGCTGGCATGGCGACACCAATTTCATGTCGGTCGTCGGCGAAACGCGCGTGCTCCCCGAGGAGCTGCCCGTGACGGCCGCGCGGCTGCGGCCGCTGTTCGCCAGGCACGCCTGACCGGGGCCGAGCCCGCCCGGGGCGGTCGTCTGCGCGATCGCCTGGCCGCGCGCGGGCCGTGTCCAGCGCCGCGATCGCGGCATCACGATCCATAATCACGGCACGCCCATGCGACTGACCTTCACCGACGAGCAGCAGCAGTTCCAGCGCGTCGCGGCCGAGTTCGCCGCCTCGCGCCTTGCGCCCCTCGCGGCCTCGATCGACGAGACCGGCCTGTTCCCGCGCGACCTGCTGGCGCCCCTCGGGGCGCTCGGGTTGCTCGGCGTCACGGTGCCGCGTGCGTGGGGAGGCGCCGGTCGTGACTACGTCGCCTACGCGCTGGCGCTCGAGGCCCTCGCCCGCGAGAGCGCGGTGGTCGCGGTCATCGCCTCGGTCAACAACTCGCTCGTGGCCGAGCCTCTCGCACAGTTCGGGACCGACGCGCAGAAGCATGCCTGGCTGGAACGCCTTGCGACGGGACGCGCGCTCGGCGCGTTCGCCCTGTCTGAGGAGCATGCGGGCACCGACGCGGCGAACCAGCAGACCCGCGCCACCTTCGATGGCACCGGGCATCGCATCTCGGGCAGGAAAGTCTGGGTCGCCAACGCCGAAGCCGCCGACGTCGTCATCGTGTTCGCGGCGACGCAACCCGACCTCGAGCACCGCGGGATCACGGCGTTCCTCGTTCCCCTCGACACCCCGGGCATCACGACGCGCGTGCGTGCCGACTCGCTGGGCGTGCGCGGACTCGGGTGCCTCGATCTCGAGTTCGATGACGTGCACGTCGATTCGAGCCAGGTACTCGGGGCGCCCGGCGCCGGATTCGCGGTCGCGCGCTGGGCACTCGATGGCGGCCGGGTGGCGATCGCCGCGCAGGCGCTCGGGGTGGGCCAGGCTGCGCTCGACGAGGCGGTGGCGCACGCCAGGCACCGCGTGGCCTTCGGCCAGGCCATCTCGAACTACCAGGCCATCCAGTGGATGCTCGCCGATGTCGCCACCGACCTCGACGCAGCGCGCATGCTGACGTGGAAGGCCGCCGCCGCGAAAGACACACAGGAGCGGTGCTCGCTCGAAGCGTCGATGGCCAAGCTGGCGGCGTCGGAAGCCGCGCACCGTGCCGCGGATCGCGCCATGCAGGTGCTGGCCTCGGCCGGCTACCGGCGCGGGTCGAAGGTCGAGCGCCTGTTCCGCGACGTGCGCGCCACCGAGATCTACCAGGGCACCTCGGAAGTGCAGCGCATGATCATCGCGGCCAACATTCTCGCAGGGTAACCCCCGTGTTCTGTGACATCGAATTGGCCCGCCGCATCGAGGCGGTGGAGTCTGGACTCGTGTCGGCGATTGTCGATCACGTCACCGTGGCCGCGCCGGCACTCGGGGCGTGGCGCGAAGTCGTGGCGGGCGGGATGGCCCTGTTCGCCGGCGCCGGCAATCCCGTCAACAAGGTCATCGGGGTCGGGTTCGACGAGCCACCGGCTCCAGTCGAACTCGAGCGGCTCGAGCAGCGCTACTACGCGGCCGGGGCCCCGGTGCGCGTCGAGATGTCGACGCTGGCGCGGGCTGAGAGTCACACAGCCCTGTCGTCGCGGGGGTACATCCTGCAGGGATTCGAGAACGTGCTCGGTCGGCGCATCGGCGACGACGCGCCTCCCACCGGCGCACACGGCATCGAGGTGCAGCCGGTCGCGTCCGACCGGCTCGATGCCTGGTTGCGCGCGCTGGTCGAGGGGTTCGCGACGCCAGACGACAGCGGCGCCGGCGGCGATGAGCCGCTGCCCTCGACCGACGACCTGCTCGGGTTGTTCCGCCACATCTTCACGGCCACCGGCTACTGCCGCTACGAGGCGTTGGTCGATGGTGTGCCGGCCGGCGGGGCGATCGCCTGGTTCGACGGTGACGTCGCCTTCTTCGGTGGTGCCTCGACGCTGCCGGCGTATCGCCGGCGCGGCGTGCAGCGGGCGCTGTTCGACGCGCGGCTTGGCGACGCGCGACGGCGGGGCTGCCAGTTGGCCGTACTGGGCACGCAGCCCGGCACGACCTCGCAGGCCAATGCACAGCGCCGCGGTTTCAGCCTGCTGTATGCGCGGGCCGTGTGGCAGGCCGCCATCGGGTTCGTCCGCGGCTGAGCCCGGGGGGCCGCCGGTGGGGTCATTCCGGCCGACGACCGGGTCTCGCCGGCCTCGCGGACGGCCCCTGCCATGCGGGTGCGTTCATCCTCGGCCATTCGTACGCCGATTCCTCGGGCAGGAGCGGCGTCCTCCCCCCAGGCGCTGTCGCTGCAATGTCGTCGAGTGATTCGGTCAGCCACCTGGAGCAACTCGCCAGCGAGCACCCCATGGTCGTGGTGTCGCTGGCGCGCACCCTGTACGCCTTGCCCGTGATGAACGTGCGCGAGATGGTATCGACGCCCGAAGTGCGTTCGATTCCCCATCCGCCCCCGGGCGTCCGCGGCCTGATCAACCTGCGAGGGTCCGTGCTCCCCCTGTTCGACCTGCGGTCGTGCTTCGGCATGGCGACCCAGCGTGACGAGTCGCTCGCCTTCGTGGCGATGCTCAAGCAGCGCAAGCAGGATCACAAGCGGTGGCTCGACGAACTCGCGGCGAGTGTCCGCGAGGGCCGCGCGTTCACCCTGACCACCGACCCGCATGCGTGCGCCTTCGGACGGTGGTACGACACCTACAAGACCGACAACCTCATGCTCGATACCGTGCTCCGGCGGTTCGACGAGCCGCACAAGCGGGTGCACGCGCTCGGCGCCGACGTGGTCGGGCTCGTCAAGGCCGGCAAGCAGGACGAGGCCCTGGCGCAGATCGAAGCCGCGCGCAACGGCGTCCTCAGCCAGATGATGACCCTCTTCGATGCGGCCGAGGAGATCATCGGCGCGGCCAACCGCGAAATCTCGGTCGTGGTCTCGAACGCCGGCAAGTCGTGCGCGGTGGCCGTCGATGCCATCGAGTCGGTCGAGCGTCTCTCGCGCGACGGCGTGACGGGGATGGACGAGGCGATGGCCGGTCAGCGCGTCCAGTCGATCCTGGGCGTTGGCCGCCGGACGAAGGACAACGCCTTCGTCCTCATCCTCGACCCGGCGATGTTCCTCGGGGCGGCCTGAGTCGCATCCGGGTTCGCGGGCGCGATCCCGCGTCCGACGCGGCGCCCTGGCGCCGCCAGACGCCTTGTCAGAAGTAGACCCGCAGCTGGGGCCGCCAGACGATGGTCGTCTGGCCCGCCCCGGGCGGCGCGTCGAAGCCGGCGCCAGCCTTGAACACACCGACGATCAGGCGCAGGTCGATCCGCCGGTGCGGCCGCGCCACCACCTGCAAGTCGAGTTCATCACCCAGATGGGCGGCGCGCCCGTTCGCGCGGACCTCGAAGGCCGTGTCTGCGAGGCGCCTGCGCGCGACGACCTGCGTGTAGCGGTGCGCGAGCACGTCGAGCGACAGCGCGCGCGCCAGCCGCAGGCTGGTCGCGGCGGTGACGATCTCCATGTTCGAGAGCTCGGGGTCGAAGGCTTCGCCGTAGATCCTGATGCGACGGATTCCGCCGACGCGCGACGAGTTGTCCTGTAGTCCTGTTTGCCTGAACCCGCGGTCGACACCGTCGGCCGTCGAATCGTCGCCACTGGCGCGCGCGTATCCCACCGACACCGCGGGACGCCCGGACGCGTCGATGTGCCACCTGACCGACGAATCGACGGCCCAGCCCTCGAGTCGCACGTCGCCGGCGCGCCCGCGCCTGAGGGCGCCGGTGGCGTTGAACATCACGGCGTGCTCGCCGCGTGACGCGAGGCTTGCGCCCAGCCACCACGGACGGTCGCGACCACCCGTCTGGTCGCCGCGCCTGATGTAGAAGGCCGTGGCCCGCATGCCCCGGGTGACACGCCTCGAGATGGTCGCGATCGCATGCGGTCGCTGCTCGTCGCTGCGCGCCTCGACAGGCGTGCGGCTCACCGTGCCCGTCACCGCCGCATCGAAACGCCAGCGTCCGGCCTGCGCGCGCAGCCGCACGGCATCGAGGTAGTCGTCGAAGAACCACTCCCGCGCATCGCGAAAGCGCTGGCGCCCGACTCTCAGGCCGACGGGCAGCCCCAGGGGGCGGTCGACGTCGAGATACGCCTCGACCACGCGCCCGCTGGTGTCGCCGGCTCGCCACCACTCGGGCACGTTCGTGGGGAATTCCCTGCGCCACTCGGTGCGCGCGAAGAGGGCGACGCCCGTCGCGGGGGTGAGGCTCGTGCGCAGTTGCAGCGACGAGCCGGCCTCGGGTTCGAGCGCCTCCTGGGCGACGCCAGCGGGCTGGCGCATGGTGTTCCACTCGGCCTGCACGCTGCCGCCGAGCGTGAACCAGCGCCCGATCGACACCGCCGGCACGTCAGGCTCATCGTCGTCTCCGCGCCCGACGGGGATCTCACCGGCCTGGGGCTCGTCTGACCCGGTGGCGGACGGCGGCGTGGCCGGTGGGCGGGTCAGCGTCTGAGCCTCCACCCCCGGTGCCGACAGCGCAATGGCGAGCAGGGCTCCTGCGGCACGGCGCGTCATTGCTGGTTCCGCGCCTCGAACACGGTCTGCGTGAGCGCAAGCGGATCGGGGCACGCGGTGCTGGCCACGGCCTGCTCGGCGAGATCCACGAGCGCGGGCGCCAGTTGCCGCCACAGCGGCCGCATGGCGTAGACGGCCGCGAGCCTCAACCATGTCGTCGCCAGCGTGAGGCGGTAGCGCGTCAGGTCGAGGGGCGCGTGTTCGAGGTAGCCGGCGACGAACGTTCGCGCCTGGGCACCCGCGCGGTCGGCATCGACATACCCCTG
Source organism: Acidobacteriota bacterium (assembly GCA_016789685.1). Classification (GTDB taxonomy): domain Bacteria; phylum Acidobacteriota; class Vicinamibacteria; order Vicinamibacterales; family JAFNAJ01; genus JAEUQQ01. The sequence continues at coordinate 15,391 of JAEUQQ010000521.1, forward strand.
GCGGGCGCGCAGCATCAGGTGCGCGACGAAGTTGGCCACGTCGAGTTCCCGGTACGAGGTGCTGGCGGTGTCGAAGTCGATCAACGTGACACCGCCGGGGGTCACGAGCACCTGCTTGTCGTAGAAGTCGCGGTGCACGGCGACGTGCGCCGGCTGTCGATCGACCGCTGCCCTCGACAACTGCGCGGCGACACCCGCGGCATGCGCCCGCACCGCCGCGTCGAGCGACGAGCGTTCGACTGCGCCCCGTGCAACCGCGAGTTCGTCGTGCCAGTCGTGCCTCCGCGCGATTGGCAATGTTGTCGCGTGCAGTCGCGCGGCGGCGCGCGCGGTCGCCGCCAGGTGCGTTGGGGTGAGCGACCCGGCCCGGAGCGAATCGTACACAGACGTGCCGTCGACATGGCGTTGCACGACGAGCCTGACATCGGGCAGGATGCCGACGACGCCGGGCACGCGCGGCCCGACGCCCTCGAGCGCGGCCGCCCACAGGGCCGCCTGCACGTGTCCGCTCGCCAGATCGTCGTCGTGCACGTAGACCTTGCCGAGCCACGTCTCGCGACCACCATCCGTTGACACGTCGTACCTGATCAGGCAGCGCTTTTCAGGCACGTAGCGCACGATGTCGATGGCCTCGATCTTCAACGCCCGGTTGCCTGACAGCGCCGAGAGCCGGGGCTGCATGCGCCGCGCGCTGCAGGCTTCGACGAGGGTGTCGAGGCGGTAGTCGAACGGGAACTCGTGGATGAGCATCCGGTGTTCGGGCACGTAGCGCGCGTATAGCTGGTGCGTGCCCGCCAGGCCCCGGCGACGCATCCGCCACAGGACCTTCCGCCCATCGTCGTCCGCGAAGAACTCGAACACGAATCGCTGCGCCCTGGCATCGGCCGCCGGCGTGTCGCGCAGGCGCGCATCGAGCAGCAGGAAGGCTTTGCCGCGCCTGCCCGCGATGGCGTCGCCGATACGCAGGTCGACCAGTGTCGCCGTCCCGCGAGTGAAGGCGGCGAGCGATGTCGTGAGCGCGCGGGCGCACTGACCAGGGTCGCTGGCGAATGCGGCCAGCCTCGTCGCGACCGCCGCGGCGTCTTCGCGCGCAACGGCCGCCTGCGTCGCAGGGCGGAGCACCGACGGCGCCATCACGCTGTCGCTCCCGTCGAGGCCTCGAGCGCCAGCAGGTGGCGGTAGCCGGCGTCGTGCGCGACGAGGTCGCGGTGCGTGCCGATGTGACTGATCGTGCCGTCGGCGACGCGCAGGATGAGGTCGGCGCTCGCAATGGTCGACAGCTTGTGCGCGATGACGAAACACGTCTTGCCGACCATCAGCCGCCGCATCGACGCGAGCAGGTGGGCTTCTGCGTCGGCGTCGAGCCCCGTCGTTGGTTCGTCGAGGATCAGGAGGGGAGCCTCGCGACAGAACGCCCTGGCGACGGCAAGGCGTTGACGCTCGCCGCCAGACAGCGTGGCACCACGTTCGCCGACGACCGTGTCGTAGCCCCGGGGCATGCGGGCGATGAACTCATGGGCGCCGGCGTCGCGTGCGGCGCGCTCGATCCGCTCGTCGCTGGCGTCGGCCGAACCGTAGGCGATGTTGTCGCGGATCGACATGCCGAACAGGACGGCCTCCTGGGCGACGATGCTGACCTGCTCGCGCAGCGAGTCGACCGTGTAGTCACGGATGTCGTGTCCGTCGATGCAGATGCGCCCCCGCCTCGGGTCGTACAGGCGCGGGATCATGCTGGCCAGTGTCGACTTGCCCGCGCCACTCTGGCCGATGATCGCGGCGACGGCGCCCGCGGGCACATCGAACGTCAGATCATGGAGCACGTCGGACCCCTGCCCGTAGCCGAAGGCGACGCCATCGAACGTGACGCGTCCGGCGAAGCGCGGTGCCCGCCTGGCGCCCGGGCGGTCGACGATGAGCGGCTGCGTGTCGAGGATGTCGACGACGCGCGCCGCCCCGACCGTCGCGCGCGAGGCCTGCAGGATGTTGGCCGCAATGCGCCGCACGGGCTTGTACATCGCACGGAGGTAGGTCGAGAACACGATCAGGTCGCCTGGCGTCAGGCTCCCGTTCAAGACACCGCGCGTGCCGTGGAACAACACGAGGCACGTGCCAGCCGCCACGATCACCTCGACCCAGCGGTTCATCCGCCCTTTGAGGCGGGTGGCCACGAGGTCAGCCTGCACGCTCTTCTGCGATTCGCGATCGAACCGCGCGGTGGTCTGCTGCTCGCGCGAGAACATCTGCACGACCGAGATGGCGGCCAGTGACTCGCTGAAGATCGACGCCGTCTTGCTCTCCTTGTCACGCTGGCGACGCGTCGCCTGCTGGATCCCGGTCGCGTAGTGCCAGACGCAGTACACGAGTGGCGGGAAGATGAGTCCGCTGTAGACGGCCAGGCCGGGATCGATCGTCCACAGCAGGACCAGCATGCCCACCAGCAGCAGCACTTCGCCGACCGTCTCGAGCGCGGTGTCGGTGAGCGCGTTCCTGACCTCGGTCACGTCCTTGACGAGCCGGGTGAGCAGCTCGCCCGACTTCGACGCCTTGTGGAAGTCGAGCGACAGGCGCTGCATGTGAGCGAACAGGTCGCGCCTGACGGCCGTGACGGCGCGATGCCCGGCGGTCGCGAACAGGACGTGTGCTCCGTATTCGCAGAGTCCGGCGACGATGGCCGTCGTGAAGATCATCGCGCACGCGAACCCGAGCACGGCCATGTCGGTGCGGTGCGCCAGCCATGGGCCGGCGATGGGAATCTGCACGGGGCGGTCGAGCAGGACCCCGTCGAAGATCCACTTGAGCGGCCACGGCTTCAGGACGTCCATGCCGATGTTCACGAGCAGGAGCGCCAGGCCGAGGGCGAGGTGACCGCGATAGGGCCGCACATACGACACCAGCGAGAGCCAGGGGCGCCAGGTGAACGCGGCGCCCGGAGGCGGCGCGCTGCGGGCCGATGTGGTTACTCGACGTGCCATGACAGCGCGTCCTTGCGAATGGCCTGGGTCGTGACCCCGACGAGTGGTTCGGTGGCGAGCCCGAGGATGCGGCGCGCCCTGGCGTCCCATCCATGCAGGGCGACCGCGTCGGCGCGCGCGGCGCGTCCGAGCGACCCGGCGAACGATGGGCTCCGCCAGAGGCGCACGAGTGCGCGGGCAAGGTCGTCGACGTCGCCGGGCGCCACGAGGAGGGCGGTCTCGCCATGGCGCAGCAGGTGTGGCAGGTGCCCGACGCGGCTCGCCACGATGGGGCGTCCCGACGCCAGGTAGTCGTAGACCTTCAGCGGCGAGAAATAGAACCCATCGAGGCGCGGATAGGGCGCGGTCGCCACATCCATCGATGCGAGCTGGGCCGGTACCTCGCGCTTGGGGACGCTCCCGGTGAACTCGACGACATCGCCGATCCCGAACTCGTGCGCCATGCGTTCGAGCGAGGCTCGTTCCGGGCCGTCGCCGACGATGCGAACGCCGAGTGCCGGCACCTGCTCGCGCACGCGGGCCGCTGCCGCGATGAGCACGTCGACGCCGTGCCAGGGCTTCAGGCTGCCGAGAAAGCCCACGGTGAACGGCCGCCGGCGCTCGCAGGCGGGCGCGGCGGCATAGAGGGCGAGGTCGACGCCGTTTTCGACGACGTGCACGCGGTCGGGGGTGTTCGTGTGGGCCCGGACGTGGCGGGCCACGCCTTCCGAGACCGCGACGACCGCCGTGGCCGCCGCATAGACCAGCCGCTCGACGCGTTCGGCGCGCAGGGTCCACGCCAGCGAGCGATAACGCTGTTGTTCGTCGCGCAGGGGGCTGTTGACCTCGACGACGTACGGCAGGCGGTGGCGGCGCGCGAACGCGGCGCCTGCGCGGGTCCACAGCGAGTACCGTTCGTACACGAGATCGAACGGCGAGCGCGCGTGCTCGGCCGCCAGGCTGGCCATCCACGCGTCGTGCTGCATGACGCAGCTCCACTCACGCTCGCGGACCACATCCTGGGGCCTGCCTGGCACGCCTCGCTCGTCGAGTCCGACCCGATACACCTCCGCGACGAGATCGTCGCGGTCGCCGTGCCCGGTCCGTGCGGCGAACAGCGCGACGCGGTGGCCGACAGTCGCGAACCCGCGGATCAGCTCGCGGACGTGGACGGCCGCGCCCTTGTCGCCAAGGACCGGGATGCCCGGGTCTCCGCACACGTAGGCGATGCGCATCACAGCCTCGCCTCGCTGCGGCGGACCCGGCTGTGGGCGCGCGCCCGCGGTCGCGTGTCGTGCCGGGCACGCTCGAAGTAACCGGCCAGCGTCGCGACATTGGTGTCGAGGTCGAACCGGTGCTCGACATCGGCGCGTGCGGCGGCCGCGAAGCTGGCGCGCGTCTGCGGCGCGGTGAGCAGCGTGTCGATGGCGCCGGCGAGCCAGCGCGGCGAACGCTGTGCGACGATGCGCCCGCTGACGCCGTCGCGGATCATCTCGGGGATGCCCGTGACGTCGGTCGAGACGACGGGCAGTCCACTCGCCATGGCCTCGAGCAGCACGGTCGGCAGGCCATCGCGGTTGCCGTCGGCCCCGACGACGCACGGCAGGGCCATCAGCGTGTGCGTCTGCATCAGCGCGATGACCTGGTCCTGGGGCTGTGCGCCGGTCAGCGTCACGGCGTCGAGCAGTCCCCGCTCGGCGATGCGCGCGCGAAGTGCAGCGTCCTCTTCCCCGGTGCCGACGAGGGTGAGATGTGCCGGCCGTCCCTCCTGCCGCAGGAGGGCGACGGCGTCGATCAAGTCGCCGAAGCCCTTCTTCTCGACGAAGCGTCCGACGCCGAGGACGCGCGACGGCAGGCGGCCCTCCTGGCCCACGAACGCGAACCGGGTGAGGTCGATGCCGTTGTACAGCCGTCGCAGGCGGGGGGCGACCTCGCGGCCACAGGCCTCGACCAGGTGCGCGACGTTGTGATCGCTCACCGTGATCGTGAACGCGCTGTCGAGGATGGCCGCGCGCACGGTATTGAAGTCGACCGACTCGTGGTAGATGTCCTTGGCGTGCGCGGTGAAGCTGTACGGGATGCCCGTGAGGTGGCGCACCTCGCGGGCGAGCACGGTGGCGCCGGTGGCGAAGTGCGCATGCAGGTGTGCGACGCCGCGGGCCCGTGCCTGGTCGGCAACCCAACTGGCCTGCCAGTGCTGGCGCGACGGCATCGCGAGGTGCGCCTGCGCCTCCTTCGGCGCCTTCGGCACGTAGAGCACCTCTGCGCGCAACTGCGCGAGCGCGGGATGCGTGGTTGGTTCGTCGGGACGCCCGAGGGCAAAGACCGTCACCTGGTGGCCGAGGCGCTCGAGCGCGAGCAGTTCGTGCAGGATGAAGGTCTCGGAGAGCCGTGGAAAGCGCTTGAGCACGTAGCCGAGATGCAGGGGGCGAGTCATGTCAGGCTCCGATGGCCGTCCGCATCGCATGCGAGTTGCGCACGAGATCCGAGACGACGCGCAGGCCGCTGAACCTGAGCGGCAGGGGCTGGAAGGCGCGGCCGTCCAGGGCCTCGTGGACGGCGCTCCAGAGGGCAGAGGGCGTCAGGTCGTCGGGATGCACCACGCGGACCAGGCCGAGGTCGGCCATGCGCGAGCACCGAATCCACTGCTCGAGACGCGGCGCCACGCGGGGCACGATCACCGCGGGCTTCCGCAGCGCGAGAATCTCGCACATCGTGTTGTAGCCCCCCATGGCCACGACGACGTCGGCGGCGGCCATGCACGACGTGAGGTGATCGCAGTAGTCGAGCAGCGTCACGTCGCGACGCACTCCATAGCGCTGGCGCACGGCCTGGCGATCGGCCTCGGGCATGTCGGGCCCGAGCACCACGAGGTGGTGCTGCGTCCCCGGCCTGGTGCTCGCCACGCCGCGGAGGTAGGTATCGACGAGGCGCGCCCCGTCGCCGCCGCCGTCCACCGTGACCAGGATGAGCCGGTGACCGTGCGGCGCGAGCCGGCGCCTGACTTCGGCAGCGGCCGCGACGTCGATGCCGCGCTCGATGTACCCGGCATACTGCACCTTGTCGGCGACCCTGGCCGGCAGGTCGTACTCGCGCACGAAGTCGAAGACCTCGGGCATGCCGTAGACCAGGATGTCGTCGTAGTAGCGGTCCAGTGCCTCGTGCACGCCCTGCCGCTTCCACGCCTCGATGACCTTGCCCGGCTCGTCGACGATGTCGCGCATCGTCAGGATCACGTGCGGCCGTGGCCACTGCCTGCGAAGGTGCTCGAGGGTCCGTCGCAGCTCGCCCATCATGCCCAGCGGCACGTTGTCGACGATGAGCGTCGTCGGGTGGAACGCCGAGGCGGTCGACAGGATGATCTGTTCGCGCATCGCCCGAATCGACTCGACGTGCATGTCGAGGAACTTCGATTCGTACCGTTCGTCGGCGACCTTCGTGACCGAAGGCAGCTTCACGAAGTCGATGCCTGGCGCTGTCCGCAGCGCCTGCATCGATGACGACCCGGTCAGCACGAGCGCAGCGGCTCCGGGGATGTGGCTGGTGAGTGCCTCGCAGATCGAGACCGTGCGGCGGATGTGGCCGAGGCCGAAGGTGTCGTGCGAGTAGCAGAGGACGCGGGGGGCGAGTGAGGTCATGTCAGGCAGCCGGCGGCCCGTGGGGGGAACACCCAGGGCCGTTCGTGGTGGCTTGCCTGTAAAGGGGATGTGACGCGGGCCGGAAATATACCCCCCCTCGGCGGGGGCCTTTCGAGGATCAGGCCGGTGGGCCGACGGCTTCCAGCCACCGGGCGTGGACGTCGAGCCACTCGTCGAACGAGTGCACGACCGCGTCTGGCCGGGTGGCGTGCTGCGCGAGCTCGTCGGCGGGAAACGTCGTTGCCATCGCGACCACCCGCATGCCCGCAGCGCGCGCCGCCTCGAGGCCGACCGGGGCGTCTTCGAAGGCGAGACACAGGTCGGGCGCGATCCCGATCCGGCGTGCGGCCTCGACGAACACGTCTGGCGCCGGCTTGCCGTTCGGCACCTCGTCGCCGCGCACGACCCGCGATGCCAGGGCCTCGATCCCGAGTTGGTGCAGCGAATGCTCGACGTTGGCGCGCGGTGCCGATGTCGCGATCGCCACCGCGATCCCGTGGCGGTCGAGCGACGCGAGGAGCCGCGCGAGTCCGGGCACCGCGACCAGTCGCCCGCGCGAAATCTCGCGGTAGAGCCCTTCCTTCTCTTCCTCGTAGGCCATCCATTCCTCGCGCGTGAGGGCGCGCCCGAAGATGACCGGGAAGATCTCGCTGTTGCGTTTGCCGTCGAGCGCGCGCCGGTCGGCCGGCGTCAGGGGCGCGAGGCCGTGGCGTTCGGCGAAGACGCCGAAGGCTTCGGCGTGGATGGGCATGTTGTGCACGAGCGTGCCGTCGAGATCGAACACGCAGGCCCGTGGACGGAAGGTCGACAACGCAGGAGCCGGGGACGACGAGGTCATGTGTCCTTCCATCGTCCGACGAACCGGGGCGGTGAAGCAATCGATCGACGCCGCACGACCAACGAACAACGGCGCTGGTGTCCGCGAGAGGGGGCTCGCGACACCAGCGCCTCGACGGCCGCCAGGGCGACCGTCACACCTGCGGCGAGCGCTAGTCCTCGTCGTCGATGCGCGTCGCGAGCACCGACCCGTCTGACTGCGACACGCCCTTGACCTCGATGCGCATACCCGTCTTGAGCGCCGCGAACGCGCTGGCAGCCTTGCCGCGGTACTCGGTGGCGGCCGTCACGGTGACCGTGCGGCCACCAACCGTCAGCCTCCCGTTCGCGGCCGAACCGCTCACCGCGGTGATGCTGCCGACGAACTCGACCTCGCTGACGGCGCCCGTCGGGTCGCTCTCGATCGTGAGGCGCGTCGCGGTAATCGAGCCGTCGGCGGCGCTGGTGCCCTTCACCTCGATGGCCTGACCGGTACGCAGCGTGCTGAAGCCGACCTCGTTGCCACTGCGGCGGACGACCGTCGCGCCCGTCGTCTTCACCGTGCGCCCGGCGACCGTGAGCGTCAGGCTCGGCGCGCTTCCCGACATCGCCGTGAGGTTGCCGAGGAACTCGACCTCGGTTACGACCGGGTTCGTGCCCGTCACCCCGTCTTCGGCCTGGACCTTGCTCGCGACGACCGTGCCGTTTGCCTCACGGATGCCCTCCACTTCGACCGTCGTGCCGTTCGCCACCGCGGCGCATGTCAGCTTCAGGAAGGAGGTCGAGGCCGTCGTGCGGACCGCGGTGCCGGCCACCGAGAAGGTCAGCGCAGGGCATCCGCCGCCCAGGCCCACGACCGCGCCGCGGACGTTGACCTGCGCACCGACACCGGGTGCCGGGGTTGGCGTCGGGGTCGGCGTGGGGATCGGCGTCGGCGTGGGGGTCGGTCCCGTCGCCACGCCGTCCTCGGCCTGTACCTTCGTCGCGTTGATGGCACCGCTGCTGTCACGCACGCCTTCGACTTCCACCGTGTCGCCAGCGCGCAGGTCTGCGCAGGTCAGCTTGACGAACGAGGTCGGCGCGGACGTCCGGATGGCGCTACCGGCGACGTTGAACGAGAGCGAGGGGCACGACCCCGAGATAGCCGACACGCTGCCGCGGACGTTGACCTGCGTCCCGACACCGGTGCCCGGCGTGGGCGTCGGCGTAGGTGTCGGCGAGGGCGTCGGCACCGTCGCCGCGCCACCAAGGATCTCGATCTGCGTGGCCAGCACGGCGTCGTTCTGCGGCTGTCCCTTGACCTCGACGCGCAGGCCGTTCGAGAGGTCGGCGAACGTGCGATGCACGCTGCCTTCCTCGATCTTCGTCGCGCCGGTGGCCTGCACGCGTCGGCCGGCAACTGTCAGGCTCAGGCCCACGCGGTCGAGGTTGTCCACGATCCCGGTGACGCGCAGTTCCTGTGCGGAGTCGCGCGACAGCGAGACAACGACCGCCGTCGAGCCCGTGACCGACACCGTCATCGAGATACGCTCCTGGCTGGCGACGCCGCCGATGGCGACGGCCGCGTCGGTGCCCGAGCCGGTGAACCGCAATTGCGCGTCGCCGCTCGGCACGTCGTCGAAGGCGAAGCCCCCACGGTCGTCGACCGTCTTGACCTGGCCCGTGCCAACGAGTTGCACCGACAGGCCCGATGCCTGCGCGCGGATGCCGCTGCCGCCGCCGATGCCCATGACGCTGCCGGTAATCGACGCGCCCTGCCCAGTCGAGGGCGGCGCCGGCGTGGTTGTCGGAGGCGTCGTCGACGTGGTGGCCGTTGGCGGCGGGGTCGCGGCGGTGGTGCTCGGCGCGAGGGGGTTGCCCTTGCCGCCTCCGCAGGCGACGGTGGTCAGTGCGATGGCCACGACGGCCGCGAGCGACGAGTGACGGGTGAACGAAGCGAACATCGGAATCTCCCTGGGTCTGGGGCGTGCTTGTCAGGTAAGGGTCCGGTCGCATGGCGGGTGATAGAGGGCCGCGCGGGGAAATTCTCGACCGTGGAGAGGGCCCCGGGAGCATCCGGAACACGTGTCTGGGCCGGCGAGCGCGTGCATGGGCGCTGCCGGGCGCTACGCGCGGCAGCGTCCATGCGCCGGTCATGGTGACGACGGCGCCGGCTGGTGGGGCCAACGCGCACGGCGGCCGGTGCGGCCGCCGCGCGTCCTACTGCGGGGTACGCGAGAGGGGGGTGGCGAGCGCGTTCGACCCGGCGGCCCAGTGCTCGGCGCCAGCGTCGTTGTACATCGCGCGTTCGACGACGAGTTCGACGGGCGTTGCCCCCGAACTCTCGACCAGGACGGCGTACCGCCGGCCCGCCGTGAGCGACGAGAAGGCCGCGTCGACCTGCGGGTTGACGTTGAGGCGCGCGCTGCGGCCGATGCCGTAGGTGCCGACGGCCGTCGTGCCGTCCTCGAACAGCAGCGTGACCCTGACCTGGCCGTCATGCGGCGACGTGTTGGCCACGAGCACGTAGGTCTCGGTGGCGTGCACGCCACCCGATTCGCCCTCGGCGAGCAGCCAGCGCGTCGACGTCTGGTCAGATGCGGCGCTGGCGTGCGCCTCGTGCCATGTTGCCGGCGAACCCGGCCACCACAACGCGCGCTCGACCACCACGGGCACGCCGTTCTTGACGCGCACGGTCGTCGAGACGGCCGTGTTCGAGAGGATGGCGCGTTCGGCATCGGTCGCGCCCTCGAAATCGACCCAGACGTTGTACCGGCTCGCTGGCGGAATTCGCTTCTCGGTCACGATCGTCGTGCCGTCGGGCATCAGGAACGTGACGTCGGCGATGGCCTCGACGGTGCCGGGATTCGCGATGAGGACGAAGGTGTCGAAGTACGGCCCCGTCGAGCCCTCGGCGAGGAACCACTCGAGTTGCGGCGACGTGATGCCAGCGCCTTCGTGCCCAGCCGAGAACGTGCCGGCGGCGCCCGACTTGTAGAGCGCCCGCTCGACGTAGATCGGCGCACCGTCGAGCGACGTGACGATCGCCGAGACGTCGGCAGCGCCAAGTTCGGGCCGGCCGATTCGCACAGCTTCCTGGTTGACCCAGATCGTGAAGCGGCTCGCCGCGGGCACCTGGTACGTCACGTCGATCGGCGGGGCCGGGGCGGGCCTGAGGTAGGTCACCCCCACCGTCGTCGCGCGCGTGCCGGGATTCTGCACCAGGTAGAAGAGGTCGAGGCCCGAGTGGGTCGCGCCCTCGGCCAGGTACCACGTCGTCGCGGCCGTCGCCGTCATCGCGCGCTCGGCGGTGCTGCCAGAGCCGTGTCCCCAGGTCATCGCACGATCCACGACGACGTCCTCGTCAGACTCGACGGCCGTCGAGAACTCCGCCTCGGCGAGTTCCGGGTAGTCGCGGCGCACGTCGACCGTCCGGCGGGTGCGAGGCCCCACCAGCACGACCTTTCGAATCGTCTGGCCATCGTCGCGCTGGAAGCGCATCTGCACATGGGCGATGGCCGCGCCGGGATTCGCGATCGCGACCCGGGTGTCGAACGACAGCGCCAGGCCAGTCGCGCCCTCGGCCAGGAACGACTTCGCGAACCCACGCGGATGCGTGCCGTCCACGAGCACTTCCTGGACGTTGGTGCGTCCATCGCCGTCATCGTCGCGCGAGCGGTCGTCGACGAGCGGGTTCAGGCCGAACTCGAGCTCCCGGTCGATCGGCACGCCATCGAGGTCGTCGATGGCCTCGGGGTCGGCGCCGGGATTCGCGGCGAGGAAGTCGGCCAGCAGGCTCGCACGCAGGAAGTCGACGCGCCCCTTGCCGAGGCCGTCGCCGGCGAGGTCGATGGCATCGCGCAGGGCCTCGGTCACGCGGTCGGCTTCGGCGACGGCCGCGGGCGTGCCCGTCACGGTCGCTGGCGAGACGAGCAGGGCGGCGCCGCCGGTCACGACCGCGGTGCTGAACGACGTGCCCCAGACGGCGGCATACGCGCCCTTCGGGAAGGTCGTGATGATGGCCTCGCCCGGAGCGGCGACCTCGAAGACCTTGTCGCCGAAGTTCGAGAACGAACTCCGCGCGTCGGCATCGGTCGTCGAGCCCACCCCCAGCGCGTGCGAATTCGCGGCCGGGAACACGTCTGTCTCGAGGCCGTCGTTGCCTGCCGACGCGACGCAGATCACGCCACGCGCCTCGGCGTAGTCGAGCGCGCGCTTGAGTTCCTTGAACTCGGTCGCGACGCTGAAGCTCATGTTGATGACCCGCGCGCCGTGATCCACCGCGTAGTAGACCGCGTCGATGATGTCGTAGATCGACGACGACCCGTCGGCCCTGAACGCCTTGAGCGGCATGATCCTGGCGCCTGGGGCCACGCGGCGGATGAGGCCGGCGACCATCGTGCCGTGGCCGAACGCCGCGGGGATCGCCTGCTTGTCGGCCTCGAGGATGGCCGCGGTCGATTGCTCGAGAATCGCGGCCGTCGACTGGTTGAGCAGCGCCTGAGACGCGCGACCCTCGAGGATGGCGGCCGTCGACTGTTCGAGGATGGCGGCGGTGGACTGCTCGAGGATCGCCGCCGTGGACTGTTGCAGGTCGAGCAGTTCCGACGGCGTGCCCGCGGTGTCGCGCGTGAAGTCGTAGCCCTCGACGAGCGCCCCGGCGAAGATCGGATGCGTCGGATCGATGCCGGTGTCGATCACGGCCACGATGCCCGCGCCGCGGCGGCTGAGCGCATGCGTCTCGTCGACCCGCGTGATGGTCATCGCCGGCTGGTTGGCGAAGCGGCTCCAGACCTGGAGCCCGGCAAACGGGACGAGCGTCTTCTGCTTGAGGGTCTCGAGGATGGCCGCGGTCGACTGGTTCAGCGCGGCCGAGACGCGCGCCTCGGGCAGCGCCAGTCGCTCGTTGCGCTCGAACGTCTGGACGACACCGATTTCGTTGGCGGTCACGAGCGCCTCGAGGTCGTCGACCGCCCGGCCCGTGCTGTCGATGACCACGAACAGGTCGGTCCCGAGTTGGCGCGTCTGGTCGAGCGTCAACTCGTACGTGGCGAGAATCCTGGCCAGCTGGGCGGGCGCCACCCTCAGGAGGTACTCCTGCGGCGCGCCGTCGTCGGCACGTGCGGGGACGGTGCCTGAGGCCAGCGCCAACAACGCGAGGACGGCGGGCACCAGCGTGCGCCATCGCGCGCGCGACGATCGACCGGCACCCGTCAACAGGCTACGCATCATCGCGCCGGGGCCTCGATCTGCCGTGCGCCACGACGGTCGACAGGTCGATGTCGATTCGTCGCTGGCCGCCATCGACGGCGATGCTCAACTGACCGGCGCGGCCGGCAGGGCAGTGCACCTGGAACTCGCCGAACTCGTTGCAGGTCGTCTGTGCGACCAGTGCCTCGTCGAGGAACAGCGCGACGGGCGCGTTGGCGGCCGACGGCGTCGACCCGTCACGGGCCTGCACCTGCCCGACGAGCCACAGGTCGCGGGCATCACGCTCGCGCTGCACGCGCAGGTCGATGGCGTAGTCGCCCGCCTCGAAGGCCACCTGGCGAGGGGCCGCGGCGGCTGCTCGCACGCCGGCCGGCAGCGGCTGCGCGAGGCTGTCGGCGACGAGCTGGGCGAACAGCCGCGGCAGCTCGCGCCACGTGGTCGCCGCAGACACCGGGAAGATGGCCTTGGCGAGCCTGACGACGGCGGCCGGGGGGGCCTGGTCGGCCTCGGCGGCGGCAAACGACATCATCGTTTCAGCCACGGTCAGGCTGCGTCGGCACGCGTCGCACCCCGTGTCGAGGTGCACCTGCATCGCCGTTCGGGCCGTTGGGTCGACCAGGCCGCGCGCATAGTCGGTCCACGCCGTGATGTCGAAGTGTTGCGTCATGGGTCTCTGGGAAACCGCGCCAGGCGGTCTGTCCTTCACTGGTAGAGGGGACGGTCGCGTGAACAAAATATAGGGCGCGCGAAAAAACTACGACGCGGGCGCCCGGGCCCCGGGCCCGGCGCCGCCGACGAGCACATAGGGGGCCCAGAAGAAGGGATGGGGATCCCGCTCGCGAGCCGTCCGCATGGCCCCGCGGAGGGCATGGGCCAGGTTGTCGGTGGTGCCGCCAGCACGGCGGTAGAAATCGGCCATCAGCGCGGCCGCCGACTCGTCGTGCGCGTCCCAGAGCGTCACCAGGACGGCCTGGGCGCCAGCGTACAGCAAGCCCCGCGTGAGGCCGATCAGGTCGTCGCCGCCGGTCACGACACCGAGGCCGGTGCCGCAGCCGCTGAGCGTGACGAGGTCGGCAGACAGGTGCAGCTGGTAGAGGTCGAACAGCGTCAGGTCGCCGTCGGCAAGGCGGATCGACGAGAACATCGGGTTGTCGTTGCGGAAAGTGCCGTGCGTCGCGATGTGGATGGTCTGGCAGGCCGGGCCCGCCTCCCTGAGGGCCGCCGCCGTGGCGTCCTCGCCCAGCAGCACCCGGGCGCCGGGGCGCGTGGCCGCGACGGCGCGAACCTCGCCGGGAATGGCCGGCGTCGCGTCGTCGCTGACGCCCATCACCAGGAGGCCCTGCCCCATCCCGCGTGCGCGCGTCGCGCAGGCGTGCCAGACGCTGGCGCTCGGGGCGTACGACAACGACCACCGGTCGAGGACCCAGCCCTGCGCGTCTCGCAGCGCGTGGACAGGAATTGCGTGCAGCACCCCGTGCGGGACGACGACCAGGTGGCTCGCCGCGCCGAGATGGCGGGCAATGGGATCGATCAGCAGGGCGCCGAGCCGCCTGAGGTGCGCGTAGACGGCGTCGAGGCCCGCGCTGGCCATGGGCGGGCGCTGTGACGCCAGGCGGTGACGTGACAGCTGGAACTGCAGTAACCGCCACGCTTCGTGCACCGCGGCCATCGGTCCCAGTCGATCGACGGCGATGCCTCCGAGGCCAATCGTGACCGCGATCAGCGTGCCCCGGGTTTCGTAGTATTCGACGAGCACCGTGTCGGCGGGCATGCGGGCGCGGATGTCGTCGAGCGGCACGCTGCGGCCCGTGTGCAGCGCGACATAGTCGGAGCCTGCTGGCATCGACTGGAACACCTCGACCAGCGCACCTTCGCAGTCCTGCGCCTCGCGCCGGAGTCGCGCGAGCCTGGCGCCGTCGTCGCCGGGCACGGCCTCGGCGCGGGCGATGTCGCGCTGCACCCCGTGCAGGCGGGCACGCAGATGCCGTAGCTGGTCGCGGACCTCGTCGCCGACCGTCGCCGGGGCGGTGAGCAGGTGCGCCTGGGCCGACATGGCGTCGGCGAGGCTCCGCGCCTTGGCGCGTTCGATCCACGCGAAGGTGTCGGCGATCGGCAGCGGCGGCGGCAACTCGAGGCCGAGCCAGACGAGGCTCTCGAAGACCGCCTGCTTGTTGTCGAGGAATGCCGCACGCAGGTCGTGGTGGTGGAGCCGGCCGCGCAGGTCGTCGATGCAGCGCGCCGCGCGCTGCCATTCGGCCCTCGCGCGGTGCAGCCGCCCGGCGGCCTCCTCGATCTGCGCGAGCGTGACGTGCGCGTCGTACCGCAACGCCGGCAGCGCGTCGCCGATGCGCCCGATGACGGCATGGCAGCGATCGCGCGCCGCGTCGTGCGCGTGCCGCCTGACGTCGAGCCGGGCGAGCAGCAGGTCGGCGAGCGCGAGTTTCGACACGGCATCGGTGACCACGAAGGTCGCGCGCGCTGCCTCGCAGAGGCGACGGGCCAGGCGGGGACGCTCGGCCTCCATGGCGAGCGCGAGGTGGAGGTCGATGAGCGCCGGCCACAGGACATTGCGCTCGGCGACGAAGAGGCGGCGCGCGATCCGGAACCGCCGGATGGCCAGTGCCGCCTGCCCCCGGCGTCCCTCGGCCACGCCGAGCAGGGCCAGCGCCTTGGCACGTTCGTAGCCGAGGCCGAGTGTGCGGAACTGCGCGCCGGCGCGCTGCGCGAGGCGCGCGCCTTCATCGACGAGGTTGAGTTCGAGCGACAGTTCGGCGCGGTCGAGATCGCACAGGGCAGCGTGATAGTGGTCGCCTGCCGCGAGGGTCCGTGCGCGTGCGACCCGGTACAGCTCGATCGCCTCGGCGTAGTCGCCGCGCATGAAGAACAGGTAGGCGATGTTGTAGTCGGCCTCGGCGACCAGCATCGCCAGGCCGTGCTGCTCGCACCAGCTGCGCGCCTCGCGGTAGGCCGCGAGCGCCTCGTCGAACGCCGCGCGCGAAATCTGGCAGACGGCAAGGTTGCGCAGCGCGATGGCCACGTCCTGCGTGGCACCCGCTGCCCGGAATGCCACGAGCGCCGTCGTGTACTGGGCGAGCGCCTCGTCCAGCCGATCCTGGCGGTAGAGGACGTTGCCGACGTTGGTCGCCAGGCGTGCCAGGCGCAGGTCGTCGCCGGCGGCGCGGAACGCGGCGCGTGCCTCGGCGGCCCATGCAAAGGCGTCGTCGTAGCGCCCGAGGTAGATGAGCGTCTGCAGGGCGCCGCTCTGCGTGATGGCCCGCTCGAGGGGGGCGTGCGCGTCGTCGAAGCGGGCCAGCGCCGCCGTGTACGCCGCGAAGGCGTCGGCGAAACGGTTCTGCAGGGCCAGGATGTGGCCCTGCGCGCGGAGGACGCGCCCCAGTGCCTGCGGATCGATCGCACGCGCGGCCGCCTGGCGGGCCAGGTCGGCCAGCGCGCTCGCCGTCTCGAGGTCGACGCGGGCGTGCGCCGTGGTGGCCTCGGCCAGGGCCAGCGTCAGGGCGTCGATCCCCGCGGGATGCCCGGCCAGCAGGCGGTCGAGGGCCTCGCGGCGTTCGCCGGCCGGCCGCTGCAGCAGGGTCGCCACGGCGCCGCGGGCATCGTGCGACGCCTGGTCAGCGGATGACATCGCCGAGCAGCTTCTGCAGCTTCTGGAGGCAACGCCCCCGGATGAAGCCAATCGACCCGACCGCGAGGTTCAGGTGACGCGCCAGGTCGGCGTACGCGATGGGCGGCTGCGTGAAGAACAACAGGCGGATCATCTCCTGGCAGCGCGGGGTGAGCTGTGCGACCGCCTCGCGGATCGACTGCTCGCGTTGCACCGTCTCGAGGACGTCGGCCTCGGGCGGCGCCGCCGCCACGTCCGTGTCTTCGTCGAGCGGGGTGCCCTCGCGCTCGCTCCGCTTCACGTATCGCCGCTTCCAGTGGAACGCGTGATGTGACGCCACCGTCAGCAACCACGCCCTGAGGCTCGCCACGCTCCGCAGCTTCGGCAGCTCGTTGTAGAGATCGACGCAGACGGACTGGAACACATCGGCCGCGTCGTCGGGCGACATCCGGTACTTGCGCGGCACCGAGTAGACGAGGTTCTTGTACTTGTCGATGAGCGCCGACCACGCCTGCTCGTCGCCTGCCAGGCACGCCGCCACGAGGCGGTCGTCGTCCCACGTCCGCGAGGGTGTGCCGATCGTCATCGCCGACGCTCGCGTGCTCGCGCGGTCGTCCAGAACAGTTCGTCGGCGTTCCACAGCGTCGGGTGATCGAGCGCCGCAGGGCGCAGGTTGCCAAGCTCTGGCGGCGCCGCCACCAGCAGGTGCGGGGTTACGAGGGGCACCATGGCCACGTGTTCGTGGGCGATCGCCTGCACCCGGTCGAACAGCGCCTTGCGGCGCGCCGGGTCGAGCGTCTGGAACTGCTGGTCCATGAGCTGATCGATCTCGCGTTCCCACGGCGTCGCGGGCGCGGCCTGGTCAGGATGCCACAGGTGCGTCGGGCCGCTCGACTTCCAGACGTTCACGTCGGCCGCAGGGTCAGCATCGCCGCTCGCAAGACCGAGGACGCAGGCGTCGTAGTCGAACGTGCGCGTCACCCGATCGAGCAGCGCGCGGAACTCGAGCGGCACGACGTCGATCTGCATGCCAAGCTGGGCGAGATCCTGCTGCACGATCGTCGCCATCTGCTGGCGTTGCTGGTTGCTGGCGGCGACCGCGATGGTGAACCGCACGGGGCGGCCCGTTGCGTCGTGCAGGACGCCGGCGCGCCACGTGAACCCTGCCGCGCCCAACTCGGCGCGGGCGCCGGCGATCGAACGCGGCCTCTCGGGAATCGCAGTGTTGTACCAGGGGCGATTCGCCGGCGAGAGCAGCGACCAGATCGGTCGCGCCTTTCCCTGGTAGACGAGCCGTGCCATGCCCGGCCGGTCGACGGCGTGCGCCACCGCGCGCCGGAACCGCACGTCGGCGAACCAGCCGCGGCGGGCCACGACGTCGGGCGAGGCCGCGGTCGGCACCGGGGTCAGGTTGAAGAACAGGAAGTTGAAGTCGAGCGTGGGCCCGGCATCGACGATGCGCGCCTTGCCTGCCATCGACTGCGTGAGCGCGCCCGCCGTTGCGGGCGTGATGCGCGTCAGCAGGTCGAGTTCGCCGGCCTGGAACCGCACGGCCTGCGCATCATC
>JAEUQQ010000576.1 GCA_016789685.1 Acidobacteriota bacterium
ACTGCATCTCGACCATCGGCACGAACCCGTCGAGCGCCAGTCCCATCGCCGCGCCGAGCGCCCCCGACTCGATGATCGGGGTGTTGCGCACGCGCGCCTTGCCGAACTCCTCGACGAAACCGGCCGTGACCTTGAAGGCGCCGCCATACTCGGCGATGTCCTGCCCGAGCAGCACGGTCGTCGGATCCCGGCGCATCTGCTCGCGCAGGGCGTCGGAAATGGCGTCGAGGTAGCGCGCGTCACGCGCCCCCTGAATCAGGTGGCGTGGGTCGGCGGTCACCGGCCGCAGCGGGGCGTTGAACACGTCGGCCAGCTCGTGTTCCAGCGTCGACGTCGGCTCGGGCATCGACAGCGCGTCGTCCACGAGGTCGTCGACCTCGTGCTTCAATTCCTTCTTGAGCGTCTCGCGCTCCGCGGCCGTCGAGACGCGGCGCGCATCGAGCTCTGCCTCGAAGCGCAGGATCGGATCCCTGGCGGCCCACTCCTCGATCAGGGCCTTGGGGACGTACGCGGTGCCCGAGGCCTCTTCGTGCCCGCGCATGCGGAACGTCTTGAACTCGATCAGCGTGGGGCCCTCGCCGCGCCGCGCACGCGCCGCGGCCTCGCGAGTCGCGCGCACCACGGCGAGCACGTCGTTGCCGTCGCAGATCACGCCGGGCATGCCGTAGCCGACCGCGCGGTCGGCGAGGTCGCGGCAGGCGTACTGCTCGCTCGCCGGCGTCGACAGGCCGTACTGGTTGTTCTCGATGACGAAGATCACCGGCAGCTTCCACACGGCCGCCAGGTTGAGGGCCTCGTGGAAGTCGCCCTCGCTGGTTGCGCCATCGCCGGTGAACGCGGCGACGACGCCATCGCTACCGCGCAACTGCTCGGCCAGGCCGAGGCCGTCTGCCACGGGGAGCATCGCCCCGAGGTGCGAGATCATCCCGACGATGTGGTGTTCGAGCACCCCGAAATGGAAAGTCCGCTCGCGCCCCTTGGTCACGCCGCCCTCGCGGCCGAGCAACTGGCGGAACAGGCGCGGGAGCGGCAACCCGCGACTCGTGAACACGCCGAGGTTGCGGTGCATCGGCAGGATGAAGTCGTCGTCGCGCAGGGCGTGCGTGACGCCGACCGCGATGGCCTCCTGGCCGATCCCCGAGAACCACTTCGACAGCTTCCCCTGGCGCAGTAGCCTGAGCATCTTCTCTTCGATGAGGCGCGGCACGACGAGTTCGCGGTAGAGGCCCGCGAGTTCGTCGTTCGTGAAATCGACGGGGACGGGCGGCGGTGCGGCAGCGGGGCGACGGGGTATCGTGGTCATGTGTCGAAAGGTGGTTGAGAACGAAGGTCACGCCGACCTTCGCCGAACGCGCTACCTGGCGGCCGCCTCGGGCGGCACGAGCCCGCGGGCGCGCAGGAGCGGCTCGAGTTCGGCAAAGAACGCCTCGCTGAAGCGGGCCGCGCTTTCGCGGGTCAGGTGCGAGCCGTCGACCGTGGCGAGGTCGTCGAGGCGCGGCGCGACGAGGGGAACGTCCAGGACCTCTGATAATCGCATGGCGCGCGTGCGCGAGGCGCGCGGCGTCGGCACGAAGGTCAGCACCAGGTGGGCACCGCGCGCGGCCATGGCGTCCCTGAACGCACGGGCGGCGGCGATCTCGTTGT
>JAEUQQ010000670.1 GCA_016789685.1 Acidobacteriota bacterium
GAGCACGACGGCCGCGCCGAGGGCGACCTTGGCGATCGACTGCGCGGCGCGCGTGCCGACCTTGAGATAGGCGGCGTGCGTCGCGTCAGCCGGGCGCGGGAGCCAGACCGCCGCGATCAATTCGTCAGCGGCCAGGTCGACGCGGCGATAGCCCGTGAAGAACTGCGCGATCGGCACGCTGCGCTCGCCGCGCAGCGAGACCAGGACGACCTGGGCGTCGTAGGCCAGCAGCACCGGCGGCAGATCGGCGGCCGGGCTCGCGTTGGCGATGTTGCCGCCAATGGTGCCCATCGCACGGATCGCGGGCGCGCCGACGGTCTGCGCGGCAGCGGCCAGCGCCGGGTACCCGTGCGACACCTCGTGCTCGCGGATCAGCCGCGCGTGCGAGACGGCGGCGCCGATGCGCAGTCCGTCGCGGTCGGCCGTGATCTCGCGGAGGTCATGCACCCGCTCGAGCGCGATGACGGTCTCGGGCCTGGCCGCGCCTGCCTGCCACTGCGCGAACAGGTCGGTGCCGCCCGCGAGCGCCCGGGCGTCGGGATGCGCGTCCTTGGCCCGCAGAGCATCGAACAGCGACGAGGGCGTGACGACGTTCATCCCATCCGCTCCTCGGCGTTGGCCGCGGCCTCGACCGCCTCGCAGATCGACTGGTAGCCCGTGCACCGGCACAGGTTGCCGGCCAGGGCCGTGCGCGCATCGATCGGTGGCTTGGTCTCGAGGTACCACCAGGCGGCCACCATCATGCCGGGCGTGCAGAACCCGCACTGCACGCCGCCGCGGTCGAGCATCATCCGCCGCAGGCGTTCGCCGGTCGTCGAGTGCACGACGCCCTCGGCGGTGGTGATGGTCGTGCCATCGGGCAGGGCAGCCGCCAACTGCAGGCAGGACACGCGCAATTCGCCATCGACGACGACCGAGCACGCGCCGCACTCGCCTTCGCCACACCCTTCCTTCGCGCCCGTCATGGCGAGCGTGTCGCGCAGCACGTCGAGCAGGCGCGCGTCGGCCGCGAACGCGACGGTCGCGAGTGTGCCGTTGACGTGCCACGAACGTTCGACCATGGGACTCAGCATGACCGGCTCATCGCGAGCGCCGCGCGGCGTGGCGCGCCGCGTCGATGCGCTCGGGAGACATGGGAAGCCGCGCCACCGCCGCCTCGACCGCGTCGCGGATGGCATTGTGCAGGGCCGGCGCGAGGCCGTTCATCGGCAGTTCGCCGAGGCCCTTTGCGCCAAACGGGCCACCGTGCCACGGGGCCTCGACGAACGTGACGTCCATCCGCGGCATGTCGGACGTCGTGGGGATGATGTAGGTCTGGAACCGGTCCTCGCGCACGCGTCCCTCGGGCGTGTACGACACCTGCTCGAGCAGTGCCCATCCGAGCGCCTGGGCCAGCGCGCCCTCGACCTGCCCGCGCGCCTCGCGCGGGTTGATCACCGTGCCGATGTCGACCGTGCACCACACGTGCGTGCACGCCACGTCGCTCGTGGCCCGGTCTACCTCGACTTCGGCGGCGATTGCGCCCCACGAGTATGCCGGGTAGGCGTCGCCGCGGTGCTGGTCGTCGTCCCAGTGCAGGCCGGGCGGGAGCTGGTACTGCTGCTCGACGCGGATCGGCCCGTCGAGGCACGCCCGCGCGGCTGCGTCGTACCACGTGATCACCTGGTCGCCGAGCGCGAAGCCATCGTCGTGGCGCGTCGCGCCGAGCCGCTGCTCGATGTCGCGCACCAGCGCATACGCGCACAATTCCACGAGCTTGCCCACGACCATCGTCGTCCGCGAGGCCACCGTCGGCCCCGAGTTGGGCACGTGTGCCGTGTTCGGCAGCGGGTAGCGGACCCGATCGAGGGGCACGCGCAGCGCATCGGCCGCGATCTGGGGCAGCGTCGTCTGCGCGCCCTGGCCGAACTCGGTGTTCGCGGCGAGGATCGTCACGCTTCCGTCGCGATCGAGCGACATCGCGCAGCGCGACGCGAGCTTCTTCTCACCCGAGCCCGTGAAGCCGCCGCCGTGCCAGAACAGCGCGAATCCCAGGCCGCTGGCCGATCGCGCGGCGTCGTCGCGCCGCTGTGCCTGCACGCGGGCGCGGCGGGCGTCGAAGTCGCTCCGCTCGACGACCGCATCGAAGCACGCCTCGATCGCGACGCTGTCGGTGAGCGTCTGGCCCGTCGCCGTCGTGTCGCCGATCCGCAGCAGGTTGCGTCGTCGCAGCAGCAGCGGATCCATCCCGATGGCGTGCGCCACCCGATCGAGGTGCGACTCGATCGCGAAAATCGCCTGCGGCGCGCCGAAGCCCCTGAACGCGCCGGCGGGCATCGCGTTGGTCCGCACGGCGCGGCCGCGCACCTGGACGTGCGGCGTGCGGTAGGGACCCGCGAGGTGGATCGAGCCACGCGACAGCACGACCGGCGACAGGGTCACGTAGGCGCCGCCGTCGATGGTGAAGTCGGCATCGATGGCCGTGATCACGCCGTCGCGCGTCACGCCCACCGACAGTCGTGTATACGACGCGTGGCGCTTCGTGGTCATCGCCATGTCGACCTGGCGGTCGAAGTCGATGATGACCGTCCGGCCCGACTTCCGCGCGAGCAGTGCCGCATACGTCGCGATGATGCTCGGGAAGTCCTCCTTGCCGCCGAAGGCGCCGCCCGTCGCGCACTGTTCGACGATGACGCGTTGGGGCTCGAGGCCGAGGGCGAGCGCGACCGACGGCTGCACGTAATACGGGCACTGCAGCGACCCGAAGATGCGCAGTGATCCGTCGGGCCGCGGCGTCGCGGCCATGGCCTGGGGCTCGAGGTACGCGTGTTCCTGCGGGGCGGTGAGGTACTCGCCTTCGACGATCGCATCGGCCTCGGCGAGGCCGCGCGTGACGTCGCCCTTCGAGATGGTCAGCGCGTACAGGTCGTGGAGCGAGGCCGGATCGCGCCGCATCGCCTCGGCGACGGCGTCGATGCCCACGAACGGCGTCTGCGGCTCGACGTCGGCCGTGATGGCCGCCAGCGCGGCGGCGAGCGTCTCGCGATCGGGTGCCGCGACCAGGGCGACCGGTTCGCCGAGGTACCGCACCTCAGACGTCGCGAGGCAGGGCATGTCGCGCTGGATGAACGCGATCGTGTTCTCGCCAGGAATCTCGTGCGGTTCGACGAGCACGATCCGCGAGCGATCGAAGGCGGGATCGACGCGCAGGCCCCTGACGCGTCCGGCGGCGACCGGCGACCGGATGGCTGCCCCGACCCACGCGTCGGCCGCGACCAGGTCGCGGACGTAGCGTGTCGCGCCGCCAGCCTTGCCCAGCGAGTCGACCCGTGACACCGACTGCCCACTGTAGCGCGACGCCGTGGCCATCTGGCCGATTGTATACCCTCCCGACAACCCCCGTTGTCGCGGGCGGAAACGCCAGATGATGAGGGTCTGACCCCAATTCCAGCCCTGTCGGCGGCCCGACAGGGGCACAGGAGGCGCGGGCCCCCGCGTATACTGCGAAGCACGCGTATGCTTCCACGCATCGGCTTCCTGATCGCGTTCCTGGCGGTGGTCCCGGCGTCGGCGCAGACACCGCGGACGGCACGCTCGGCGCACACGACCATCGAGATCCTGGCGGCATCCGCCACCGTCGAGCCAGGGACCGACACGTGGATCGGCGTCCGCTTCCTGCTCGAGCCGGGATGGCACATCTACTGGCGCAACCCCGGCGATTCGGGCGCGCCGCCAATCCTGCTCTGGACCACGCCGGCGGGCGTGACCATCGGTGATGTCGAATGGCCGGCACCCGAGCGCATCCCGTACGGCTCACTCGTCAACTACGGTTACCACGGCGACGTCATCCTGCCCATGCGGCTGACGAGCACCGCCCGCCTCGCCGGCCCGATCACGCTGGCTGCCGACTGGATGGTCTGCAGGGATGTGTGCGTCCGGGCCAAGGCACGCGTCGCGCTCACGTTTCCGGTCGCCCCCTCGGCGGCCGTCAGTGACTGGGCCGCGCGTCTTGCCGAGGCGCGCCGCCGTGTCCCGGTCGCGTTGCCGAAGGGCTGGCGCGCAACGGCCACCGCCGGAGTGGGCCGCATCGACATCCGCGTCGAGGCGCCGGCCGCGCTGGCTTCGGCGCTGTTCTTTCCCATCGACGAGCACGTGCTCGACGTGTCGGCGGCGCCCGTCGTGACGCCGTCGGCGCGTGGGGTGCGCCTGCGGCTCGCGACGTCGGAACAGCTGGCGACGATGCCGACGAGGCTGCGCGGTGTGCTCGTCGTGCCCGACGGTGCGGCCTACGAACTCGACATGCCCATGGCGGCTCAGGGAGCCGCGCCGGGGAAGTGATGATGAAACGCGTGCGCGTGTGTGCGGCCGCCGTCACCTGTGGATGGCTGGTGGCCGGGATGTTGGTCGGTGCCCTCGACGCCGCGCGCGTCGGCGAACCGGCACCGGCCTTTACCGCGACCGACAGTCGCGGGCAGTCACACGCGTTGGCCGACTACGCCGGGAAGTTCGTCGTGCTCGAGTGGCACAACTTCGGCTGCAGCTACGTCAAGAAGCACTACGCCGGCCACATGCAGCAGATGCAGAAGGAGTGGACCGGCAAGGGCGTTGTCTGGTTGACGGTCATTTCGTCGGGGCCGGGACAGCAGGGATTCCTCAAACCCGAGGAGGCCAACGGCTTCCTGAAAGATCGCGGCGCATCGCCCACCGCCCTGTTGCTCGACACCGACGGTGTCGTCGGCACGCTCTTCGACGTGAAGACAACGCCGCAGGTGTACGTGATTGCGCCCGACGGCACGGTCATCTACACGGGTGCGGTCGACAGCAAGCCCACGACCGACGCGGGCGACATCCCTGCGGCGACGAACTACCTGGCGGCAGCATTGACCGAGGCGCTCGGCGGCAAGCCCGTGACGACGCCGACGACGAGGCCGTACGGCTGCTCGGTGAAGCTCGCTCCAGCCACCCCGAGGAAGTAGGGCCGCGCGTCCGCCTTGCGTTCGGCCCGCGCGCCGTGCGCGGGTGTTTGCGCCGGCCTTTCCACCATCGCCCACGTGTCACGAACGCCTGCTCCCGACAACCGCCTCGCGCAACCGGCCTTGCCCTTCGAGTCGCTCGAGGCAGCGGCGGCGCCGGAGTTCGTGCGCAATCCGCGCGCGCGGCGCTATGTGCTGCGACTGCGCCCCGACGGTGTGCCGCGCGTGACGATTCCCCGAGGGGGCTCGCGTGCCGAGGCAGAGCGCTTCGTCGCCCGGCAGCAGGCGTGGATCGCACGGCAACGCGAGAAACTCGCCGCCGCACCCGTGCGTCGCGGCTGGCGGATCGGGCAGGCGGTCTGGTGGCGCGGTGTGCGGACGACGCTGGCCGCCGTGCCTGCCCCCGGCGGCGGAAGCGAGGTCATCGTCGGCGACGTGCGCGTGCACCTCGCCGCATCGCTGGTGGCCCTGCCGCACGACCTGCGTCCGGCGTTGTCGCGGCGCATGCGGGCGATCGCGGCCGCCGAGTTGCCGGTGCGGCTTCGCGAACTCGCTGCGCGCGATGGCCTCGAGGTGTCGCGGGTCGTCATCCGCGACCAGCGCACCCGGTGGGGATCGTGCGCGCACGGTGGCGCGATCAGCCTCAACTGGCGGCTCATGCAGATGCCTGACGGCGTGCGCGACTACGTGCTGTGGCACGAGTTGATGCACATCAGGGTGGCGAATCACTCGCGGCGCTTCTGGGCGCAGGTGCTCCGCGTGTGTCCCGACTACCTCGGCGCACGCGCGTGGCTGCGGCGCGAAGGGCGTTCGCTCTGAGTCAGCGCCGGCCGTACAGGGCGTCGAGGCGCGACTGTTCGCGCTCGAGATCATCGGCGCCGAGTTCGCGCAAGACGGCGGCGCACGCGGCCACGGCGCGGTCGCAGTCATCGGCAGTGATGCCGTAGTGCGTGACGGCGCGCACGCGACGGCCTCCGAACGCGACAAAGCGCACGCCTCGCGTCGCGAGGGCGTCGAGGAAGGTGCCAGGATCGAGGCCGGGCGCGAGTTCGAGGACGACGATGTTCGTCTCGATGCGTGCCGGGTCGAGGTGCAGGCCCGGCAGTGCCGCGAGCCCCGCCGCGAGCCGCTGGGCCAGCGCGTGATCCTCGGCCAGGCGATCGACCATCTCGTGCAGCGCGATGCGGCCGGCGGCCGCGAGCACCCCGGCCTGGCGCATGCCGCCGCCGAGCATCTTCCGCACGCGTCGCACGCGCGCGATGAACTCGCGCGGACCCGCGACGACCGATCCCACCGGGGCCGCCAGGCCCTTCGACAGGCAGAGTGACACCGACGTCACGCGATCGCACCACGTGCGGACAGGCGTGCTGGCGGCGACGCTCGCGTTGAAGAGCCGCGCGCCATCGAGGTGGACGGGCAGGCCGTGCCGCGCCGCGAGGGCGGCGACCTCATCGAAGTGCGCGACCGGCACCACGGCGCCGCCGCAGCGGTTGTGCGTGTTCTCGAGACAGATGACGCCCGTCTGCGCGAAGTGCGGATTGGCCGCCGAGGTCACCACGGCCGCGTCGATGGCATCGATGTCGAGCGTGCCGTCGGCCGCCGTCGGCAGCGTGTGGTACATGATGCCGCCAAGCGCAGACGCTCCACCGGCCTCGTAGCAGAAGATGTGCGACTGGTCGCCGAGGATGGCCACCCGCCCGCGATCGCCGTGCGCGAGCAGCGATGCAAGGTTGCCCTGGGTGCCGCTGGTGACGAAGATCGCGGCGTCCTTGCCCGTGACCTCGGCGACCTCGGCTTCGAGGGCGTTGACCGTCGGATCCTCACCGAACACATCGTCACCGACGACGGCGGTTGCCATCGCCGCCCGCATGGCGTCTGACGGCTGCGTGACCGTATCACTGCGAAGATCGATGGACACAGGCGGCACGCTCGCTGGGGAGGCCATTGACCGTCAGATTGTAGGCGAACCCCCCCGCCTGTAAACGCCCGGTGCCGTTTCCGCCCCTTTCGCCCCAGAATCCGCGCCAATTCGGGTCAGACCCCAATTGGGTGCACTTTCTTTGCGCGGCCCCGCCAATCGGCGGGATGGGGTTGCAGAACGTGGAATTGGGGTCAGACCCTCATCATCGGGCGGTGTCGTGGGGGGAACTGCGGGTAACCTGAGGGGTATGCAGACGCTGGCAGGGCAGTTGGAGCGGCACGTAAGTGTCGATGCACGTGAGGCTTCGGACCTCGCGACGATTCGTGCATTCGTGGCGCAGCATCGGGAACCGTTCGCGCGCAGCCACCTGGCGGCGCACGTCACGGGCAGCGCGTTCGTCGTGTCGCACGACGGCGCGCGCGTCCTGCTGGTGCATCACCGGAGGCTCGACCTGTGGCTGCAGCCGGGCGGGCACGGCGAGCCCGGCGAGGTCGACGCCGCTGACGTCGCCCTGCGCGAGGCGCGCGAAGAAACGGGCATCGCGAGCCTCGTCCTGCACCCGGCCGCGCCGCGTCCCATCGACGTCGACGTGCACCGCATCCCCGAGCGCACGCACGTCCCCGCGCACGACCACCTCGACATGCGCTACGTCGCCGTCGCGCCGAAGGGCGCCCGCATCAACCGCGATCTCGCCGAGACCCACGACGCGCGCTGGTTCACGTGGGACGAACTCGACGCGATGCCCACCGATCAGCCCTTCAGGCGCATGGCCGCCAAGGTGCGCGCGCTGGTCGCGTCGGGCCAGGCGACAGGTTGACCTCGACCCGCGCCGCCCGCAGGTGATGCCATTGAACCCCGTCGTGGGCTAGCCGACGAGCCGTCCCTTGCCGAGCCAGGTGCGGACGTAGGCGATCTGCCCCGTGTGGTACGCGTCGTGGAAGGTGAGGAACGCCACGGCGCCCCGCAGCGTCTTGTCGGCGACGGGGAAGTCGCGCGCCGAGGTCGCCGACAGTTCCTCGTCGGTGGCCGCCTCCATCCGCGCCCTGAGCGCCGCATTCACCGCCTTGAAGCCGGCCACGACCTCGGCAAACGGCGGATACGTCGCGCGCTCGGCCACTTCGGCGCCACGCTCGAACATCCTGGCCGACGGAATGGCCACGAACTCGCCGCCCAGCAGCTTCAGCAGCGCGTTGCGCGACCACGACATGTGCCCGACGAGCCAGTAGATCGGGTTGGAGTGATCGCCTGGCCGCTGCCACAGCTCGTCGTCGCTCAGGCCGTCGAGGGCCTTGTTGACGAGCATGGAGTTGATGGCGAGCAACTGCGAATACGACGCGAGGATGGGATCCATGCGTGCTCCTGTGGAGTCGCGTCTCCGACGGCGCGACGACGCCGCGCGCAGAACAGCGGGTTGAGCCGCCTATCCTACCCGAGCGCCCGCATCGCCCGCGCGCCAGGCGACAACCTCGTCGACGCAGGCGTCGCGGGCCGAGAAGGGGTCGTCGGCCAGCAGCGACCACGCCAGGGCCCCCGAGTACCCCGCCGACCGCGCGAGGTCGAGCACCTCGAACGCCGAGCAGGACGAACTGCGGGTCGGGTACTCGCCCAGCAGCAGCGGCGCGTCGAGCCCGAGCGCCTCGACGGGCTGCTCGAGCGCCGCCCGGCCGATGACGTGGTCGTACCAGTGCACCTGGTATTCGTCGAGCCCGAGGCCGCGCACCAGGTCGAGCCCGCGGGCACTGGCGAGTCCAACGGTGGCCCGCGCGCCGGCGGCGTGCACGCGCGCGCCGACGCCGCCGATGAACGCGCGCATCGTCCCGCGCGTGACCGCGCGCCAGAACCGCCACGTGCCCTCGCCGAAGGTCACCCACTCGGGTTCGTTGATCGCGTCCCACGCGTAGATCTCTGGCGCACGGCCCGCGTGTCCGACGAGGGGCTCGACGACCCGGGCCAGGAACCGGTCGCGATCTCCGTGCCGCGCGACGAGATGGCGGCGCCCCCCGGTGCGGACGCCCGACACGTCGGCCGCCGGCGTGCAGATGAGGTAGTCGGTGAGGGCGAAGATCGCTCGCAGCCGGTACCGCTGGAACGCGTCGAGGGCGGCGTCGAGGTCGCGCCTGACGCTGTCGTCGAGGCCGACCAGGCGGCCGTCGGCGTCCTCGACCAGGCCCGCGCGCCCATCGGCGAGCAGGAACCAGCGCACCAGGTCGATGCCCGCGTCGGCCATGCGCGCGCAGGCGGCCTCGAGGGCGTCGCGACGCTCCGGGCGGTGGATGCCGCCCTCGGGATGCCACGCGTTGGCGCCGAAATCGCCGCCGTAGCGCAGCCACGGCAGGTTCACGCCCATGAGGAACGACGGGGTCGGGTTCATCGTGTATGCTTCGAACGCATGCCGCGTGTCACGCGGCGATCATGCCACGGGCCGCGCCCGCGCCACGCCATGCCGCGCCCGTGGCCGGAGTCATCCATCATGGCCGTCGAACGTCCGTATCGCCACCGCACCGTCGGTGACCGTCGCCTCGCGCCCGAAACCCAGATGATGGGCTATGGCTACGACCCCCGCTTGTCTGAGGGTGCGGTCAAGTGCCCGCTCTTCATGACGTCGACGTTCGTGTTCGAGACGGCCGAAGCTGGGAAGTCGTTCTTCGAGCTCGCGTACGGCCTGCGCGAACAGAAGCCCAACGAGGAACCGGGCCTGATCTACTCGCGGCTCAACAACCCCGACCTGCAGGTGCTCGAAGACCGCCTCACGCTGTGGGATGGCGCGGAGTCGAGCCTCGTGTTCGCGACGGGGATGGCCGCGATTTCGACGACGGTGCTCACCTACCTGCGGCCGGGCGATGTCATCGTGCACAACGAGCCGGTGTACGGCGGCACCGAGTTCCTCACCGAGCGCATCCTGCCCGAGTTCGGCATCTCGCGCGAGGTGTGGGGGACGTATCCCGGGGCGCAGACGCTCGACGAGGCGATCGCCAGGGCGCAGGCGCGCGGCCGCGTGGGCATCATCTTCATCGAGACGCCGGCGAACCCGACCAACGATCTCGTCGACATCGCGGCGGCGGCCGCGAAGGCGGCGACGATGGTGGGGCCCGATGGCCGGCGCCCGCTGGTCGTCGTCGACAACACGTTCCTCGGTCCGCTCTGGCAACAGCCGCTCGCGGTGGGCGCAGACCTGGTCGTCTACTCGCTGACGAAGTACGT
Source organism: Acidobacteriota bacterium (assembly GCA_016789685.1). Taxonomy (GTDB): domain Bacteria; phylum Acidobacteriota; class Vicinamibacteria; order Vicinamibacterales; family JAFNAJ01; genus JAEUQQ01. The sequence goes on from JAEUQQ010000670.1 coordinate 10,075, forward strand.
GGGCGGGCACAGCGACCTGGTCGCGGGCGGATGCCTCGGGTCCGAGGCGCTGATCGCGCCGGTGCGCGGCATGCGGACGGTGCTCGGCACGATCAGCGATCCGCACACGGCGTGGATGCTGCTGCGGTCGCTCGAGACCCTCAAGCTGCGGATGACGAGCTCGATGAAGAACGCGCGCTACGTCGCGGAGTTCCTGCAGGAGCACCCCAAGGTCAAGACGGTGCACTACCTGGGGTTCCTGCGCGAGGGCAGCGATGCCCACCGCATCTACCGCGCGCAGTGCAAGGCGGCGGGGGCGACGTTCTCGTTCGAGATCCACGGCGGCGAGGCCGAGGCGTTCCGCCTCCTCAACGCCCTCAAGATCATCAAGCTGGCCGTCAGCCTCGGGGGCACCGAGAGCCTGATGGAGCATCCCGCGACGATGACGCACAGCGACGTGCCGACCGAGCGCGCGACGCGGATCGGCGTGACGCCGGGAATGGTGCGGATCTCGGTCGGCATCGAGCACCCCGAAGACGTGATTGCCGACCTGCGCCAGGCCCTCGACGCCGTGTAGCGGCAGAGCCGCGGCGAAGGTGGTATCGTTTTTCGCTCTCCTCTCAACCGCTCGTTTCGATGGAAGGACTCGACTGAACCATGGCACGCCCCGCTGGCACCTACGCTGTATTCACCACCTCTGAAGGCTCGTTCGTGGTCAGGCTCTTCGCCGAGCAGGCACCGAAGACGGTCGCCAACTTCGCCGGCCTCGCCGAAGGCACCAAGGAATGGGTCGATCCGAAGACGGGGGCCAAGCGCACCGGCGCCTTCTACGACGGCCTCATCTTCCACCGCATCATCGACGGCTTCATGATCCAGGGCGGCGATCCGCTGGGCAGCGGCATCGGTGGTCCCGGGTTCCAGTTCGCCGACGAGTTCCACCCGGCGCTGCGCCACGACAAGCCCGGGATCCTGTCGATGGCCAACGCGGGGCCCAACACGAACGGCTCGCAGTTCTTCATCACCCTTGGCCCGACGCCGCACCTCAACAACCGGCACTCGGTCTTCGGCGAGGTCGTGGAAGGGCTCGACGTCGTGCAGAAGATCGGCGGGGTCGCCACGGGACCGCGCGATCGTCCCGTCAAGGACGTCGTCATCCAGACGGTGGCCATCGAGCGGATTGCCTGACGTGAGCGCTGCCGGTCGTTTCAAGCGCTTCGCGCGAGCCGCGGTGCGCACCGGCTACTGGGTGTGGTCGCGGCGGCTCGATGCGGCAACCGCCGCCCTGAGCCGCTCCGACTACAAGGCGACGTGGCACGCGCTCAGTGAGCGCGAGAGCGACGCCAAGATGTTCGTCGCCTCCGAGGTCGACGAGGCGAAGTTCACCGCCTCGGCCGATCTCACGCTGGCCACGCTCGACGAATTCGTGGGCGTGCGGCCGACCGATGTCGTGCTCGAGATCGGCTGCGGGGTCGGCCGCGTCGGCCGGGTCATCGCCCCGCGCTGCCGCGAATGGATCGGCACCGACATCTCGGCGCACATGCTGACGCACGCGGCGCGCCGGCTCGCCGATCTGCCCAACGTGCGCTTCGTCGAGCTCCCCACGGTCGGCCTCGACGGGATTCCCGACGCCTCGGTGGATCTCGTCTACTGCACCGTGGTCTTCATGCACCTCTACGAGTGGGATCGCTACCGCTACGTCCAGGAGGCGTTCCGCGTCCTGAGGCCCGGCGGGCGCTGCTACTTCGACAACATCGACATCAGCTCGGGCCACGGCTGGAAGGTGTTCAACGACGCGGCGTCGTATCCGATCGCGCAGCGCCCGCCGTACCTGCCGATGACCTCGAGTGCGCCCGAGTTCGAGACCTACGGCCGCCACGCCGGATTCAGCAGGGTCGTCGTCCATCGCTGGGCCGACGCATGGGTGGCGCTGACGGGCGTCAAGCCCTGACGACACAGGGGCGCGTCGCGATGGACCGTCACCACGAGGCACCGTTGGCGCGGCACGCGTGCGCGCTGACCGCGGTGTGCCTGGCGATGCTCGTGATGGCGCGTCCGGCCCGCGCGCAGGCCTACGACGCCGCGCCGATCGCGACATCACTCGCGATCGACGTGTCGTGCACGGCCGAGGCGACGGCCGACGTGCAGCGCGGCGCGTCGCTGCTGTTCTTCGCGATGCACGACCCCGCGCTCCTGGCCTTCGACCGCGCCGCCGAACTCGATCCGGAGTGCGCGCTCGCGGGATGGGGCCAGGCCGTGGCGCTCGCCCGGCTGCCGGCCTACGACTCGTCGACCGCCACCGTCGCACGTGGCCGCGCGGCGCTGGCGCGCGCCGCAGCGGCGACGAACGGCTCGGCACGCGATCGACGCCTGATCGGCGCGACGCACGCGTTGTTCGATGCGGGAACGGTCTCGGCAGCCCTGCGGCTCAAGCTGTTTGGCGACGGGATGCACGGGCTGGCGCACGCGGAGCCCGCGAACGTCCTGGCGCTTGGCAGCGCGGTGCTCGCCGACCTCGCGCGCACGACGCTGCCCGACGACGATCCGGTGCGCAGCGCCCGTGATCGCATCGCGCACTCGTTTCCAGATCCGGGCGCCATGCCCGTCGAGATCGCGTTCCTCCGCCTGCTCGTCGCCGACGATGCCGCTGCCGAGACGATGGCCGTTGCCATGCGCCTCGAAGCGACGACGACGCCGACCCCGGCGACCGCCCATGCCGCGGCCCGCGTCTTCTACCGCACGGGGCGCTGGGACGACACCGCGCGGGCGTCCGACATGGCGGCGCGGATCGCCGGGGGCTGGTTCGGTCCGTCGATGGTCACGCCGCTCGCCTGGCTCGGGCCCGTGCCTGACTGGGCGATGGCCGCGATGGCCCAGCGCGGCCGGCACGAGGCCATGGCGGCGGTCGTGCGGACGTGTCCCGCCGCCGAAGCCGAGGTGGCGACAGCGCTCGACGCGACGCTGGCGCCGCGTGTGGCGTCGGCATGCCTGCGCGCCACGATTCGCGCATGGTTCGCCGACGTCGACTGGCAGTCGCCGGCGGCCGCGTCTGAGCCGCCGCGCGCTGCCGAGGGGGCGGTGCCAGACGCAGACGCCGCCGCGATGGCGCTGCTCGCCCGGGGCCTGCACCTGTCGCGCGCCGCCTGGCCGCGCGGCGAACGTGACCTGATCGCGGGCGCACGTGTCGTGATGGCCGAACTCGAGGCGCTCGCGGCGGCGCATCCAGCCGGTGCGCGTGCGATCGAGCTCGAT
>JAEUQQ010000727.1 GCA_016789685.1 Acidobacteriota bacterium
CGAAGCTCTCGTACGACACGCCTCCGATCGTGTCGTTCATCGTCGTGCTCGCCCTCATGGCCGTGTCGGTCTCGGTGCTCGAACGCAAGGTCCGCGGCGTGGAGATCGTCACATGAGCACCCTTCCGGTGGTGGTGCAGGCCGACCACGTCTCGAAGTGGTACGGCCAGGTCATCGGCCTCAACGACGTCACCGTCAGCGTACCGTCGGGGATCACGGGCCTGCTGGGGCCCAACGGCGCCGGCAAGAGCACGTTCATGAAGCTGATGACCGGGCAGCTCAAGCCGTCGAAGGGCGGGCTGCAGGTGCTCGGCGCGCCGATCTGGCGCAACGCCGAGGCGTTCTTCAAGATCGGGTTCTGCCCGGAGCAGGACAAGTTCTACGAACGCATGACCGGCCTCGAGTGGGTCAGCGCGCTCGTGCGCCTCAACGGCTTCAGCGACCAGGAGGCGACCGACGCGGCCCGCAAGGCGCTCGACCAGGTCGACCTGATCGAGGCGGCCAACAAGAAGATCGGCGCCTACAGCAAGGGGATGCGGCAGCGCGTGAAGCTCGCGCAGGCCATCGCGCACGATCCCGACCTGCTCATCCTCGACGAGCCGCTGACGGGCATGGATCCGATCATGCGGCGCAAGACCATGCGCCTGATCCGCGACTGGGCCAGGGCCGGCAAGAGCGTGATCGTGTCGAGTCACATCCTCCACGAGGTCGAGGCGATGACCTCGAACATCCTGCTGATCAACAACGGCCGGATCCTCGCCGAGGGCAACGTTCACGACATCCGTGAGCAGATCGACCAGCACCCGCACCTCGTCTACGTGAAGGCCGAGCAGCCGCGCGCGCTGGCCCGGGCGTTCCTCAAGTTCGACCACGTGCTCAACCTGCGGCTCGACGCAGGGGCGATCGAGGTGCAGACCGCGAAGCCCAACGATTTCTACGCCGCGCTGACGGCCATGGCGGCGTCAGAGGAGTTCGGGGCGATCGACGAGGTCACCTCGCCTGACGACAACCTGCAGGCCGTATTCACCTATCTCGTGAAGACCTAGCCATGGCCACGCATACGCCGCCGTCGTTCCTGTCGGCCAGCCTCAAGGTGTTCGACCTGTCGCTGGGCCAGATGCTGTGGTCGCGCCGGACCGTCTTCATGGCGCTCGTCGTGGGCGGGCCCGTCCTGATCGCGCTGGCCGTGCGGCTGGCCGAGTCGCTTGGCGGCGACCTCAAGATGAACGGCCGCACCATCGTGGGCGACGCGGTCTTCGGGATGATGGTCTGGTGGTTCTTCGTCCGCTTCACCGTGCCGGTCCTTGCCGTCTTCTACGGCACCGCGCTGATGGCCGACGAGGTCGAGGACAAGACGCTGACCTACCTGTTCAGTCGGCCGATCCCGCGGGGATCGGTGCTGGTGGGGAAGTACCTGGCCTACCTGGTCTGTACCGGCCTGGTCGTGCTGCCGTCGGTGATGCTCGTGTATTTCCTGATGGTGCCGGGGCGCGGCGGCAGCGTGGCGGCGACATTCCCGCTCCTGCTGGCCGACCTTGGCATCCTGTTCCTGGGCCTTGCGGTCTACGGGGCGGTGTTCGCGTTCGTCGGGGCCTACTTCAAGCGGCCGGTGCTGCTCGGCCTGGTCTTTCTCTTCGGCTGGGAGCCGATGGTGCTGGTTGTGCCCGGCTACATGAAGAAGTTCACGGTGGCGCACTATCTTCAGGCGCTCGTCCCCCACACGATGCCGGCCGACGAGGGCGCCGCCTCGCTGCTGGCCGGCCTGTTCCGCGAGGCACCGTCGATGACGACGAGCGTGGGCATGCTCGTGGTGATCTGCGCCGGATTCCTGTGGATCGCCACCCGCACCGTCGAACGCCGCGAATACGTCCTCGAACAGTTGGGGCGCATCATGATGCGCCCCCGACCCCGCGGCCCGGCCGGCGAACCGACGAGCGGCCGTGACCTCCGGCGCATCGTGTCGGGGGGCGCATCATGATGCGCCCCTACGCCGGAGGCGCGGAGGCTGGTGGCGTGGGCGCTGCCGCCGCCATGCGGCCCCCCAGCGTGTGATCGTAGCCTCCGGCGCAGAATCCCGGAAAACCCGGAGGCGCGGAGGGCGCCCCACCCGGGATGATCAGCCCCAGCCCCCCCGGGGGCCAGCCAGCACCGGCGCCGGCATCGACGCCCGGACGCAGGCGCAATCTTTGTGACGAACGGTTAAACTTCCCGGGGAGCCCTTCCGTATTACCGTGCCAGAGGGCAACGACGATGACCAAGACGACCCGATACTTCGTGTCCGGAGCAGCCGCCGTTCTCGTGACGGGCCTCTGCACCGGATTGGTGGCCTACTACGGCGGCATCCCCACGGGGGCCTTCAACGCCGCCACCGGACCCGCCGACCTCGCCTACCTCCCCGCCGATTCCGCCGTCGTCGCCCACGCGAACGTCAGCGACGTGATGGGGTCTGACCTCCGCCAGAAGCTCCGGGCTGTCATGCCCGAGGGGCCCGAGTCGCAGGGGCAGGCCGAGTTCAAGGAACAGACGGGCATCGACATCGAACAGGACATCGAGGCCGTGACCTCGGCCGTCGTCAGCGGCGAGCAGGCGGGCCCCCACAAGATGGGCGGCCTCCTGGTCCTGCGCGGGCGGTTCGATGCCGGTCGCCTCGAGGCCCTGGCCCGCGAGAAGGGGGCCGACGCCGAGAACTACAAGGGCGCCCGGCTGGTCACGATGACGCGCAAGGCCGACGCCGATGCCGAGGGCGACGCTGCCCAACCGGGCGATCACGTCAGCTTCACCGGTGCGGCGGCGTTTGCCGAACCCGGCGTCATCATCCTCGGGAACGTCGAGCAGGTGCGCGCGGCGATCGACCGCAAGGCGTCGGGACAGAACCTGACGACGAATGCCGACATGATGAATCGGATTTCGGCGGTCGACAACGGCGCCAACGCATGGGCCGTCGGGCGGTTCGACGCCATCGCCGCACAGGCGAAGTTGCCGGAGCAGGTGGCGGCGCAGATCCCGCCGGTGGCGTGGTTCTCGGCCGCGGGGCACATCAATGGCGGCGTGACGGCGACGCTGCGCGCCGAGGCGCGTGACGATGAGGCGGCCAAGAACCTGCGCGACGTGCTCAACGGGTTCATGGCGCTCGCGAAGTTGCAGGCCGGCAGCAACCCCGAGATTCAGGCCATCGCGCAGTCGCTGGCGCTGGGCGGATCGGGCAAGAACGTCGAGGTCAGCTTCACGCTGCCGTCTGAGCTGTTCGACCTCCTGATCGCCAAGCACCAGGCCGAGAAGAACAAGGCCCTGTGACAAATTGTCGCGATGCGTACGTCCGCACCGCGGTGCGGACGCACGACGCGACGCGCGTGACGTCAGACACACACGCCCGGCTCGATGAGCCGGGCGTTCGTCTGTACAGCGCACGCAAGATCAAGCCTTGACTCATATCACCAGCGTTCATAGACTCATCAGCTAACTGACGTCATTGGCGATTCCCTTCGAAGGCGTCTTCGCCAGGCGCGTCGTCCGCACGTACCACAGGCGGGAGCAGACGGCACCGTGGCTGAACAGGTCTTTTTCTACGGCACCTTGATGACAGGCTTCGACCGGCGTCGTCGCGCTGGCATCGAAGGCAAGCTGTCGTACACGGGCCGTGGGTACATCCACGCGGCGCTGTTCGACCTGGGCATCTATCCTGCGGCGGTGCCCAACGACGATGCGCGCGTCCACGGCGAGGTCTACGAAGTCCTCGAGCCGGGCCCCGTGCTCGGCGTCCTCGACGAGATCGAGGGCTACTCACCGTCGTCCCCGGATTCGAGTCTGTATGTCCGCACGCGCGTGCCCGCGATGATCGACGACGGGCGCGTGATGGACGTGTGGGTCTACTTCTACAACGCTCCCCTCGGTCGCGCGCCGCTCATCGCCTCGGGCGATTACCTCGAGCACGTCCGCGTCCGGTGACAGGCCGCCTGACCCGCATGGCTGCGGGTGCGCGCGCAGCGGAGCCGATCGAAAGGACGAACCGTCGATGGGCGCTCGCTGGGCCTGCTTCTCGCTGATCACCGTTCTCGCACTACCCGTGCCGTCGGCGGCACAGCTGGCTGACATCGACCCGCGCGTCGCCGAGCTCGTCGCGAGTGTCTCCGAGACACGACTCCAGGCGACCGTCGAGGCCCTGCAGGGGTTCCACACCCGCAACACGCTTTCGCGGCAGGACGACGCGCGACAGGGGATCGGCGCCGCGGCCACATGGATCCACGCGCAGTTCACCGCGGCGAGCCCGCGACTGCAGGTCGCCTTCGACGACTACGAGATTCCGAAGCAGGGCGACCGGATCGTGCGTGACACGCGCGTCAGGAACGTCATGGCGACACTGCCCGGGACGTCGGCCCGCCGCATCTACGTCAGCGGGCACTACGATTCGCTGGCGCGCATCGTGCGGCCGGCGGCGGCTGCCACTGCGGCGGGCGGCGGGGCAGCGGGGCAGCGTGTTGCCGACGCGACCGGTGGGTTCGACTGGGGCAACGCCGACAACCTCGCGCCTGGTGCCAATGACGATGGCAGCGGCACCGCGCTGGTGATCGAACTGGCACGCGTGTTTGCGCAGAGCGGCCTCGAGTTCGACGCGACGCTCGTGTTCATCGCCCTCGCGGGCGAGGAACAGGGCCTGGTCGGCGCCAAGCTCCACGCGCAGAAGGCGGCGGCCGACAGGATCCGGATCGACGGTGTCTTCAACAACGACATGGTTGGCAACACCGTTGGCGGCAACGGCATCGTCGACGCCGAGAGCGTGCGCGTGTTCGCCGAAGGCCCCGAGGATTCCGCGTCGCGTGCGATGGCGCGCTACATCAGACGCATCGCCGCGCGCTACGTGCCGTCGCACACCGTGCGCCTGATCGCCCGGCACGACCGCTTCGGCCGTGGCGGCGACCACACGGCCTTCAACCAGAACGGGTTCGCCGGCGTTCGCATCACCGAGTCGAACGAGAACTACGCCCGGCAGCACACGGTCGACGACACGGCCGACGCCGTCGACGCGGCCTACATGGCGCGCAATGCCCGCGTGAACGTCGCCGCCATGGCGACCATGGCGATGGCGCCGGGCGCGCCCCAGGTGACCGACGACCGCGGCCGGCCGCAGTTGGGCCGGCAGCCGTCGGGGTACGATGCGCGCCTCCAGTGGAAGGCGTCTGACGGGGCCGTGGCCTATCGCGTGTATTGGCGCGAAGCGTGGACGCCCGATTGGCAGTACGATGTGGTCGTCGGCAACGTGACGACCTTCGTGCTGCCGAACGTGTCGATCGACGACTACGTGTTTGGCGTATCGGCGATTGGCCCGGGCGGGCACGAGAGCGTCGTATCGGCGTACGTGAACCCGCCGCGAGCCGAACAGGCGATCACGGTGAAGTAGCGAGCATCGACTGGACGGGGAACCGGACGATGAGGCCGTCCCCGGCCGGTGCGGAGGCCCAAGTGTCCACAGACGAACGTCGCCGCCTCGAGCGGCTTCCCGTGATTGGGATCGTGCCGGGCGAGGTCCGTATCGTCCACCCGATCAAGCTGGTCGAACTGTCGGAGGGCGGCGCGTCGCTCGAACTGTCGCAGCCCCTGGTCATCGAGTCACTGCACGACTTCCGCATCGAACTCGGCGACAACATCATCATCGTGAAGGGGCGCGTGGCGCACTCGCGCGTGGCCGACGTGGAGCAAGGGCGCGTCGCCTACCGGGCGGGCATCGAGTTCATCGACCTGCCGGCACACGTGCGCGAGGCTCTCTACGACTACATCGTCGGGCTCAAGCGCAAGGCCTGAACCTGCGCCTCCGGGCGTCTTCTTCGACACCGCAGTGGCACCCCGACCACGTCCCTCGCGCACGCCGCCCCGGCCGCCAGTGCCGGTGCCGTCCCGGCGCCGCCCGCCATCCCTCGCCATCCTGGCTGCCGCGATCCTCACCGCTTCTGCGTGGGCGTACGCGACGAGCCTTGACGGTGTCCTGGCCCTCGACGACGTGCGTGGCATCGTTCGCAATTCCTCGATTCGGTCGCTGACGACCGCGCTGTCGCCACCAACCGCGACGACCGTGTCCGGACGCCCGGTCGCGAACCTGTCGTTGGCGATCAACTACGCCCTCGCGCCGGTTGACGCCCGCGAGGTGTTCGAGCCGGCCGGACCCTCATCTCCGCCGGGGGCGGGCGACCTGTTCGTGCGCAACATCCGCGGCTACCGCCTGGGAAACCTGGTGATTCACCTTGGGGCGGCCCTCGCGCTGTTCGGCGTCGTTCGCAGGACCCTGCTCGTCAGTCGCGTGCGCGCCTGTTTCACCGATGCGGCGCCCTGGGTCGCTGGCGCCGTCGCCCTCATCTGGGCCGTGCACCCGCTGACGACCGCGGCCGTCACCTATCTCGTGCAGCGCGTCGAGTCGCTCATGAGCCTGTTCTACCTGCTGACGCTCTACGGGGCGATTCGCGCCTGGGACGCCGCAGAGGCGCGGCCACGCCTGTGGACTGCCGTGGCCGTCGTGAGCTGTGCCTGCGGCATGGCGACGAAAGAGGTCATGGTCTCGGCGCCGCTGGCGGTCGCGCTCTGGGGGTACCTGTTTGGCCGTCGTGACGATGCCGGATGGAGGGTCGAGGCCGGCCTTGCCGCCACGTGGGTCATCCTGGCGGTGCTCGTCTACGGCGAGCGGCGCGGACCGTCGCTCGACCTCGCGTCCGAAACGATCTGGCGCTATCTCATCACGCAGTCAGCGGTCATCGTCCACTACCTGCAACTGGCGTTCGTGCCCCGCCCCCTCGCGTTCCTCTACGACTGGCCGTTGGCCGCCTCGCTGGCCGACGTGATCGCCCCGGCGGTGTTCGTGGCCGCCCTGCTTGGCGCGACCGTCGCGCTCGTGGTGCGACGGCATCCGGCGGCATTTCCAGCCGCGTGCGTGTTCCTCGTGCTCGCTCCCTCGTCGAGCGTGCTGCCGATCGCGACCGAGGTCGCGGCCGAACACCGCATGTACCTTCCGCTGGCCGCCGTGGTTGCCGCGGTGGTGGTGGTGGCCTTCCTCCTCGGGCGGCGCGTGACAGCGCGGGATGCGGGCGCCGCCCCCGCGACATCGCGCGCGCGGACCCTGGCCGCGGTGACGGGCGCCGTCGTCCTGGCCACCGTGCTGGCACTGGGCCTCGAGACGCGGGCGCGCAACGACGTCTACGACAGCGAGGAGCGCCTCTGGGCCGACAACGTCGCCGCACGGCCCAACGACCCTCGCCCGCGCACGGCCTACGGAAGTGCCCTTGCGAGGAGGGGGCGTCTCGCCGACGCCGAGGTGCAGCTGCAGGCGGCGGTCGCGCTTGCGCCCGACGATCCCGTCGCACTGGTGCGCCTGGGCTCGGTGCTCGCGAGCCAGAACAAGGTGGATGCGGCCATCCCGCACCTGGAGCACACCCTGCGGGTGCGTCCCGAGGATGTCGATGCGCACCGCTACCTTGGTGAGATCTACGCGATGCGGCGGCAGGACGCCCTGGCCGTCGTGCACTACGAGCGCGTCCACGCTGCGTATCCCGACGACCCGATGATGGCCGCACGCCTGGCGTCGATCCTGGCCGACTCGCGCGACACCTCGGTGCGCAACGGCCCACGCGCGCTGCAGATCGCCGAGCGCGCGGCGGCGCTGACCGGGCGGCGCGAACCGCGGGTCCTCGAGATTCTCTCTGTGGCGAAGGCGGCGACGGGACGCCTCGCCGACGCGGAGGCGACCGTGCGCGAGGCTATCCCGCTGGCGCAGGCGCGTGGAGACCGTGCGCTCGTCGGCGCCCTCGAGTACCGCGCGTCGGCGTACGCGCAGGCGGCCCAGCAGGGTTTCGGGCCGCGCCGCTGAACGGTTCAGGGCCGGTCGAGTCCTACTTGATCTCTTCTCCCGTCGACACGCGGAATCGCCGCACGTTCGAGTAGAGGGCGAGGCCTTCGATGACGGTCGCGTCGCTGACGAGGCGCCCGAGTTGGTCGGCGCCTTCGTACCACTCCCACATCAGTGCGGGAACCAGCACGTTGAGGCCTTCGTGCGCCTGGAAGTCGACGCGGATGTACGAGCGCTTCTGCGATCCCCGATCGAAGCGCAATTCGGTGCGTCGCACGCGACCGTCAGCCTGGTCGAGCCAGACGCGCCCCGAGATGAAGATGTCGCCGCTGTTGGGAGTCGAGAGCAGCGTCGGCCGCGTCTTCTCGCGGAACGACAGCACGCGGCACGTGCGGTCGTCGATCGACTCGTCCTTGACGCGCTTGAACTCGAAGCGCGGGTGGTTGGCGCGCCGCAGGAGCGAGAGGGTCACCGTTGGCAGGTTCAGCTCCCGGCGCAGATCGCCGAGGTTGTAGCGCGCGCTCTCCGACGCGATGCGGCGGAACTGGTCGGCCCTGGCGGCCGCTGGCGTCATGAACAGCTCGCGCACGCGGTCGGTGCGCTGCCGCACGGCATCGCCATCGACCTCGGCGACGTCGCGGTAGGTCAGCCACTGCTCCTGT
>JAEUQQ010000735.1 GCA_016789685.1 Acidobacteriota bacterium
GAACCCGAACGACTCGCGCAGCCGGTTCTCGAGGTAGCGCTCGTACGAGAAGTGAAAGGTCGTCGCGATGTTGGTGAAGAAGACGAACGTCGGCGGCGCGACGCTGGTCTGCGCGACGTACAGGATCTTGACCGCGCGCCGCCCGGGGCTCGCGGGCGGATGCACGGCCGTCACGGCCTCGATGAACCGATTGAGTTCGCCCGTCCCCACCCGGTGCTTGCGCGCCTCGGCCACGATGTCGATGGTCTCGAGCAGCTTCGGGGCGCGCTCGCCCGTCAGCGCCGAGATGTGCAGGATGGGCGCGTAGTCGAGGAACTTGAACTGCTGCCTGACCTTGTCGTCGAACAGCTTGTAGAAGTCGGGCCCCTTCTCCTTCACGAGGTCCCACTTGTTCGAGACGATGATCACGCCGCAGCCCGCGCGCTGCGCCTCGCCCGCGATCGTCGCATCCTGATCCGTCGGCCCCTCGGCCGAGTCGATGAGCAGGACGGCCACGTCGGCGCGCTCGATGGCGCGCTTGGCCACGATGACGCTGATGCTCTCGATCTGCCCCGAACGGGCCACGCGGCCCGGGCGGCGGATGCCCGCCGTGTCGACGATCCGGTAGGTCTTCTTCTGCCACCGCAGGATCGTGTCGATCGCGTCGCGCGTCGTGCCGGGCAGGTCGCTGACGAGCACGCGCTCCTCGCGCAGCAGGCGGTTGACCATCGACGACTTGCCGACGTTGGGCCGCCCGATGATCGCGACGCGGATCTCGTCGGGGTCGCCATCCACGCTGTCGGTGTTCTTCGGCCGCGCGTCCTTGAGGCGCGCCACGACCTCGTCAAGCAGTTCCGCGACGCCGGTGCCGTGCTCGGCCGCGATCTCGAAGACGGCGTCGAAGCCGAGCTGGTAGAACTCGAGCACCTGCCGCCGCGCCTTGTGATCGTCGGTCTTGTTGATGGCCAGCACGACCGGCACATCGGCGGCGCGGGCCGCCTGGGCGATCGCTTCGTCGCCCGGGACGAGGCCGTCCTGCGCATCGACCATCATCACGATGATGTCGGCGTTGGCGATGGCGCGTTTGCCCTTCTCGACCACGAGGTCGTGCAGCGGATCGGCACTGGCACCGAACATCCCGCCGGTGTCGAACAACTGGAAGGGCACGCCGCCGTACTCGGCCGGCTGTCCCATCGCATCGCGCGTGGTACCGGCGATGGGCGCCACGATTGCGCGCCGGGTGCGGGTGATGCGATTGAAGAGCGTCGACTTGCCCACGTTGGGCCGACCGACCAGAACCACCGTGGGAGTGACGCGCCGTGAAGCCATGCCACGGGCATTATGCCGGAAGCCGCGAGCGCCTGCCCGGCCGACTCATCGGGCTTGACAGCCTAAGTCCTTGATTCTATGCTTCTTTTCGCCCCAAACTTCCCTCATGGTCAAGGCTGACATCGTCAACGAGGTGGCACGCGCCACCGACATCACCAAGGTCAAGGCCGAGATTGCCGTCGATGCGGTGTTCGACGCGATGCGCGTCTGGATGCAGCGCGGCGAGCGCATCGAACTGCGCGGCTTCGGCGTGTTCCAGGTGAAACCGCGCAAGCGAGGCATCGGGCGCAACCCGCGCACGGGTGCCGAGGTCAAGATCCCGCCCGGACGCACGATCCGCTTCAAGCCCGGCAAGGACCTGCAGAACCTCATCGGCTGACCTCGCGTCAATCGCTGCGTGCCCTCACCTCCTGACCTTCCCGATCCCTACGGCGGCTGGCCCCCGGTCGCCGAGCAGGTGGTGCCCGTCGAGACCCGCTACACGACGACATCCGGACGGCCGCCGCAGCGCAAGTGGCTGCACTGGACGCTGTTTGCCGCCACCGTCGCGACCACCTGGTACGTCGGCGTCGCGCACTACCTGAGCTTCCTCTGGGATTTCGCCCCCCGGCCGCTGCTGTTCACCAGCCAGACCGAGATCATCCTCGGGGGCCTGTGGTACGCCGTGCCCGTGCTCGTCATCCTCGGGGCCCACGAACTCGGGCACTACTACGCCTGCCGCTACCACCACATCGATGCGACCTGGCCGTTCTTCATCCCGTTTCCGCTGGGCCTCTCGGGGACGCTCGGCGCGGTCATCCGCATCCGCGACCCGATCCGCACCAAGCGGGCCCTGTTCGACATGGCCGTGGCCGGCCCCATCGCCGGGTTCCTGGCGCTCGTCCCCTTCCTGATCTGGGGCCTGGCGTTGTCACGCGTGGCGAAGCTCCCTGCCGATCTCAGCGGCGGGGGCTGGCTCGAGATCGGTGAGCCGCTGCTGCTCAAGACCGTGACCTACGTCATCCACGGGCAGGTGGCCTCGGGATTTGCCGTCAACTGGCACCCGATGGTCTGGTCGGCGTGGTTCGGGATGCTGGCCACGGCGATCAACCTCTTCCCGATTGCCCAACTCGACGGCGGGCACATCTCGTACGCGGTGCTTGGCCGCAAGTCCGACTACATCTCGCTCGTGGCGCTCGCCTCGGCCGGCCTGCTGATCTTCGTGTCGTGGAGCTGGGTGGTGTGGACGGCCCTGCTGCTCGTCATGCTGCGCATGTTCGGCTGGCGTCACCCGCCCACGTTCGACGACCACCTGCCCATCTCGCGCGGGCGCGTCATCGTTGCGCTGATCGCGGTGCTGATGTTCATCGCGTGCTTCACGCCAGCCCCGATTCAACCGCTCGACCTCGTCACGCCCCGCTGATCCCCGCGGGCTTTTCCTGTGGTTCGGGGGGGGGCGCGACGCTTCTGCGTCGCGGGGGGCCATCCCACCCGCGTCACGGGGGCGCATCTCACCCACGTCACGGGGGCGCATCTCACCCACGTCACGGGGGCGCATCATGATGCGCCCCTACAGGACGGTGTGGGGGTCGACGTCTACGGTGATGTCGCGGAGGCGGTCGCGCATGGCCTCGATGGCCACACGCACGGCGCGGCGCGCCGCGGCACGATCGACGCTCTTGACGAACACCTGCGCGCGGAACTGGCCGCGCAACTGCTGCAGTGGCGCCGGCGCTGGCCCCACGAGCCGCACGGCGTCGCCCGCGTGCCGCTTCACGTGCCGTGCGCACTCGCGCGCGATATCGAGCGCCTCGGGCATCGTCCGGGCGCGCGTCGTGACGGCGATCATCGACACGAACGGCGGATAGCGCATGTCGCGGCGGAACTCCATTTCGTGCGCCGCGAAACCGTCGTAGTCCTGCGTCACCGCATGCACGATGGCGGCGTGTTCCGGAAACAGGGTCTGCACGAACGCGTCGCCCGGAATCTCGCCCCGCCCCGCACGGCCCGCCACCTGCGTGAGCAACTGGAACGTCCGCTCCGACGCCCGGAAGTCGGCCATCCCGAGCCCCACGTCGGCCGAGATCACGCCCACCAGGGTGACGCCGTGGAAGTCGTGCCCCTTGGCCAGCATCTGCGTGCCCACCAGGATGTCGACCTCGCGCCTGGCAAAGCGCCCCAGCACGTCGACGATTTCACCGCGCCGCCGCACCGTATCGCGGTCTACCCGCGCAAGGCGCGCCGCCGGGAACAGGCGGGTGATCTCTTCTTCGACGCGCTCGGTGCCGACGCCCTGGTACTCGAGCACGTCGCCGTGGCACGACGGGCAGGCCGGCGGCGCGGGCTTCGCGAAGTCGCAGTAGTGGCACCGGAGCCGATGCTGCCGCTTGTGATAGGTCAGCGACACGCTGCAGTTCGGGCACGCGAACGACTCTCCGCACTGCCGGCAGAACAGCGACGGTGAGAAGCCGCGCCGGTTGAGCAGCACGATGGCCTGCTCACCGCGGGCGAGACGCTCGGTCAGGGCGCCGTGCAGCGCCTCGCTCACGATGACCTCGGGGCCGCGCGCGGCGTATTCGGCGCGCATGTCGACGATTGTCACGCTCGCCAGCGGACGGTCCTGCACGCGCCGCAGCAGGCGCAGGTGCTCGTACCGCCCGCTCAGGGCGTTCTGCAGCGACTCGAGCGAGGGCGTGGCCGACCCGAGCACGACCAGCGCCCCGGCGTCGCGCGCCCGCACGACGGCGACGTCGCGGCCGTTGTATCGCGGCGCGGTTTCCTGCTTGTACGAGCCGTCGTGCTCCTCGTCGACGACGATGAGGCCGAGCCGATCGAGTGGCGCGAACACGGCGCTGCGGGTTCCGACGACGACGTCGATGTCGCCGCGGCGGATGCGATGCCACTGGTCGTGGCGCTCGCCGTCCGACAGGGCGCTGTGCAGGATGGCGACGCGTTCGCCGAAGGTGTGCCTGAAGGTTGCCGCCACGGCCGGCGTCAACGCGATCTCGGGCACGAGGATCAGTACGCGTCGTCCCAGTGCGCACACCTCGCGCGCCAGCCGGCGGTAGACCTCGGTCTTGCCGCTTCCGGTGACGCCCTGTACCAGCGTGGCCGAAAAGCGCGAGGCCCGCGCCAGCGAGGTCAGTCGATCGAGCGCCTCGCGCTGCTCGTCGCTCAACACCACGTCGGCCTTGGCGGCCTCGCGCGCTTCGTCGATCGCGACGGCCACCGCGAACGGATCGCGGTTGGTGCGCACGCGCTCGATGGTCACGAGCCCCCGATCCACGAGGGCCGCGACCACACTGCTGCCGATGCCGTCGTCGGCAAGCGTCGCAGTCGCGACGCCCAGGGGTTCGGCCCGCAGGCGCTCGATCAGCATCCGCTGCCGCGGACCGAGTTTCGGGACGAATGCGTCCGCATGCGCGGCCGCCGTCGGCACGGCGACACGGCTGTACTTGAAGTCCACGTCGCGTGAGGGCGAGAAGAACATCGCCGGAACAGCGGTGGCCACCGCCTCACCGATGCCGCTGAGGTAGTAGTCGGCCACCCAGCTTGCGAGCGCGATGACCGGTTCGGGCAGGAGCGGGTCGTCGTCGAGGACCGCGACGAGATCCTTGATCCTCGACGCGTCGAGGCCGGCCACGATCGTCTCTGGCGGCAACCCCTCGTGGACCTCGACGACGGCGCCGAGCATGCGCCGCGCCCTGAACGGCACGCGCACGCGCGCGCCGCGCGCCACGCGCATGCCGGGCGGCACGCGGTACGTGAGGCGGCCGAGGTGCGGCACGGGGACGGCCACCGACACGTACTGCGCCATGACGACCGCGTGCAGGCTCAGCGCGCGCCCGACAACAGCGCCATCGCGACCTTCATGTCGTCCCACGTGTCGCGCTTGCGCTCGGGGCTGCGCAGCAGGAACGCCGGATGGAAGGTCGGGATCAGTTTCGCGCCGCGGTAGTCGAACACCTGGCCGCGCAGCTTCGAGATCGGCTCGTTGCTGCGCAGGAGTGCCTTCGCCGCGAACGTGCCGAGCGCCACGATGACCTTCGGCTCGATGATGTCGATCTGCCTGAAGAGGAAGGGCTCACACGTCGCGACCTCGTCGGGCTCCGGGTTGCGGTTGCCCGGCGGTCGGCACTTGATGACATTGGCGATGTAGACCTGCTCGCGACTCAGCCCCATGGCCTCGATGATCTTCGTGAGGAGCTGCCCGGCCCGCCCGACGAACGGCACGCCCTGGAGGTCTTCGTCGCCGCCAGGCGCCTCGCCCACGAACATGAGGTCGGCCTCAGGGCTGCCGACGCCGAAGACGACCTGGTGGCGGCCAAGCGCATGCAGCGTGCAGCGCGTGCAGTCGCCGATGTCGGCGCGCACGACCACGAGCGCGGCGGCGGCATCCCCGCCGGTCATCGACGAACCACCCGACGCGGCGCCGACATCGTGGCCCGCTGCCCCGGCGACGAACGCATCGGCGGTCGCCCCCGCATCGACGGGCGGCTGCGGCGTAACATCCCCGACCGGGCGCGGCGTTGCGGCCACGCCGTCCAACGGCGTGTCGGCCTGCGCAG
>JAEUQQ010000766.1 GCA_016789685.1 Acidobacteriota bacterium
TCGGCGCCTCGCGACGGTCGGCCTGATCCTGGCCGCCAGCGTCGCCAGCGCGCAATCCATTGCTGAAACTGACGGCGTCACGCCCACGGCCAGCCCGGCTGGCGCCACCACCGCCACGACCCCGTCGGCCGCCGCGCCCGCGACGCCGGCGCCCACTGCGCCAGCGCCCGCCGCCGACGAAGAAGCCGCAGCACCACGCGAGTGGTTCGGCCAGAACAATCCCTGGCAGAACTGGACGCAGGCGACCGGTGACTGGAACCTCACACGGAACCGGCTGTCGGAACGCGGGATCGACTTCGCCCTGTCGGCGGCGTCAGACACCAGCCGCATCGACCCGAGCAACGCGCCCACGGGCACGTTCGGCCGCGGCCTGTTCGACGCGGTGGCCCTGATCGACCTCGAGAAACTGTCGGGCGTGCGCGGCGCGATGATCGGCGTCCGCGCGCAGGCCAAGGCCGGCCCGAACGTGGCGCCGCTGGCCGGCGATCACCAGGGATTCTCGAACATGGACGCCTCGCGCGTCACGAACGTCTACGAGGTCTGGTGGGAACAGTGGATCCTGCGCGAGCGCCTGCAGGTCAAGTTCGGCCGGATGGACTCGAACAACGACTTCGCCGGCACGGTGGTCGGCAGCGACTTCATCAACTCGTCGATGGGCTTCAGCCCGACGATCCTGTTCTTCCCGAGCTTCCCGGCGCCGCGAATGGCGGTCAACGTGATGTATGCGCCGCACTGGACGACCGAGTTCCGTGTCGGGGTGTATGACGGCCTCGAAACCGACTCCGACCGGTCGCCCGACCCGGGCCACGACCTGCTGCTGCTCGCGCAGGCGGGCACGTCGTGGCGTCTCGGCGGGCGGCCTGGGCGCGCGACGGCGGGCCTGTGGCACCACACGGGGACGATGACGCGCCTCGACCGCGACGAACTCACCGAGGGCGCGACGGGGCCGTTTGCGACGTTCGAGCAGACACTCGCGCAGCGCTCGACCGGCGCGATGCGCCGCCTGGCGATGTTTGCGCAGTATGGCAGCGCCGACGCGCGCGTCCACGAGATCGCCAGGCACGTCGGTGGCGGCCTGGTGCTGACCGGTCCGCACGCCCGCCGAGCCGACGACAAGGTGGGCCTCGGCGTGACCATGGTGCGCCTCTCAGACCAGGTCTTCGACGACACCGAAGACGGCTGGGAGGTCGTCACCGAGGCGTTCTACCGGTTCCAGCTGACGAAGTGGTTTGGCATCCAGCCCGACGTGCAGTTCATGCGCCATGGCCACGACACGGCTGGCCACAGCGGGGTCTTCGCGACCTGCCGGCTCGTCGTGGACTTCTGAGCCCGCGTCCTGCCTTTCAGGCCCGCAGCGCGCATCCGCTCCGGGCCTGATGCACCCTCCCCAGTTGCCCCGACAGCCCGATAGGGCAGAAGATGTCGGTGCCCGTGGCGGCGCCCGTGACGACTGCGGCGCCCCGGCCAGCCCGGCGACCACCCGTGTGCGCCACACGCCATGACGGTGGGGCGGGTTCACCCCGTTTGCCGGCTCCGACGCCCGCTATCGCCGCCCCAGGCGACGGCCGGGCGGGCCTGTTGGGCTTCCTGGAGTTCGCATGACGTTCCGATCCGCGTTTCCTCCCACCACGACGGCTGAATGGGAAGCCGCCATCCACCACGACCTCAAGGGCGCCGACTACGACAAGAAGCTCGCCTGGCGCCTCGACGAAGGCATCGTCGTCAAGCCGTACTACCGGCGCGACGTGCTCGCACACCTTCCCGACGCGCCCCCGCCAGGGCGCGCGCCGTTCGTCCGCGGCACGGGACGCCCATGGACCCCGGGGTCGGTCGCCGACCTGCCGGCCGATGCCGTGCGGGCCGATGCCCTGCACGACGCGGGAGGCACGGCCACGCAGGAACTGGCCTACGCACTGGCCGAGGCTGTCGCTCGCCTCGACGCGGCCGTCGCCGCGGGGCGTCGGCCCGCCGACGCGGCCGGCGCGATCACGTTCGTGTTTGCCGTCGGCTCCACGTACTTCCTCGAGATCGCCAAGCTGCGCGCCGCGCGCGTGCTGTGGGCGCGCGAGATGTCGGCACGCGGCGTCGGCTCCGACCCGCGATCGGCCATGCGCGTGCACGTGCGCACGGCCCGCGCCAACAAGAGCGCTGACGACCCCTTCACGAACCTGCTGCGATGCACGACCGAAGCGATGTCGGCGGCGATCGGCGGGGCCGACACGATCGCGGTCGAAGCCACGGGGTTCGACGCGCACCTGGCCGGCAACGTCGCGCACATCCTCGACGACGAGGCCCACCTGCGCGCCGTGGCCGATCCGGCGGCCGGCGCGTACGTGATCGAGGCCCTGACCGACGCGCTGGCGCGCGAGGCGACGACGCTGCTCGAGCAGATCGCGGCCCAGGGCGGCTACGCG
>JAEUQQ010000768.1 GCA_016789685.1 Acidobacteriota bacterium
GGCGGCGGTGGCGAGGTCGAGGTCGTGCTGCAGCACGCCGATAACGAGGCCCGCGATGATGTTGACGGCCGTGATCAGCAGGGCCGCGAGCGCGTCGCGCTGCGTGAAGCGAATGGCCCCGTCCATCGCGCCGTAGAAATCGGCTTCGCGCCTGACCCGCTCGCGGCGCCGCCCGGCTTCCTTTTCGTCGATCACGCCCGCGTTGAGGTCGGCATCGATGGCCATCTGCCGGCCGGGCATGGCGTCAAGGGTGAACCGGGCGGTCACTTCCGAAATGCGCACGGCACCGTGGTTGATGACGATGTACTGGATGGCGATCAGGACGAGAAACACCACCACGCCCACGACGAAGCTGCCGCCGACGACGAACTGGCCAAACGCCATGATCACGTGGCCGGCGGCATCGACGCCCTCCTGCCCGTGCAGGAGGATGAGGCGGGTGCTGGCCACGTTGAGCGACAGGCGGAGCATCGTCAGCACGAGGAGGAGCGACGGCAGTACCGAGAACTCGACCGGTTGACGAACGTAGATGGCCGTCAACAGGAGCACCACCGAGAGCCCGATGTCAGCCGACAGGAGCAGGTCGAGCAGGAACGTCGGCAGCGGGATGACCATCAGGCCGACGATGGCCACGACGGTGATGGGGGCGACGAGGTGACTCAGGTTCGTACTGCGCGAGGCATCCATGACGGTTCACCAGGAGGGTGTCAGATCACCAGCTGCTTGAGCCGAATCAGGTAGGCGAGCACTTCGGCGACCGCGCCGAACAGCTCCGCCGGGATCAGGTCGCCCACCTCGACACCCTTGTAGAGCGACTGGGCGAGAGGGACGTTTTCGACGATGGGCACGTTGTGCGCGCGGGCGATCTCACGGATCTTCGCGGCCAGCAACCCCTTGCCCTTTGCGATGACCCGGGGGGCCGGGTACTTGTCGCGCGAATACTCGAGTGCGACCGCATATTCGGTCGGGTTCGTGATGACCACGGTCGCCTTCGGCACCGAGGCGAGCATCCGCTTGCGCGCCTGCTCGCGCTGCATCCTGCGCACGCGCCCCTTGATCTCGGGGTTGCCTTCGCTGAGCTTGACGTCGTCCTTGACCTCTTGCTTGGTCATCTTGAGGCCCTGGATGTGGCGCCAGTACGCGATGCCGTACTCGGCGAACGCGAACGCGCCCAGGGCCACCGCCGTGTAGCGCAACAGCCGCATGACCTCGCTCCAGCCGTATTCCGCCGAACGCGCGGGGTCGAGGCGCCCGAGCAGCGGCGCGCCCTCGACCAGCGACCGCACCACGCGGTACGTGAGCCAGCCGATGGTCGTGACCACGACCAACGTCTTGACCAGGTCGATCCCGGCTCGAGACGGTACCAGGCGCTTGAGTCCGTTGGCGGGATTCAGCTTGGCGAAGTCGAGTTTGAGGGCCTCGCTGGCGATGTTCCATCCGCCCTGCATCGTCGATGCGGCGACGGCCGCGACGACCGTGCACAGCGCGATCGGCCCCACGAGCAGCCCCAGCGTCGCGGCATTCGTGGCAGCTAGGCCCATCAGCTCGCCGGCATCGACGGTGCGCAAGGGCGCATCGCCAATGCGCAGGATCCCGGCCTTGACGGCGTCGGCGAGGCCAATGGCGAGCCGCGGGCCCAGCCAGGCGATGCCAATCACCGCAAACGCCAACTGCACGGCCTCGTTCACGTCCTTGCTGCGCGCGATCTGCCCCTTGCGACGGGCATCGCGCATGCGTCGGTGCGTGGGTTGTTCTGTGCGGTCGTCGGCCATGGCGTCTCGCCGGGCTCACCTGAACGCCGCGGCGAGCCGCGCCGCGATCTCGAGGGCGTGCGGCACGACGCGGACGATCACGTCGGGAATCACGCGAACGACGGCCGCCAGCGCCAGCAAGCCGACGATCAGGCGCACCGGAAACGCCTGCGACATCAGGTTCAGCATCGGCGCGGCACGCCCCATCAGGCCCAGGCCGAGTTCCACGACCAGGAGCACGATGACGACCGGCGCGCTCAGCTGCACGCCCACCGTGAAGATCATCGCGAAGATGCGGCCGACGCTGGCGGCCAGCGACCCGTCCACGTGCCCTGGTCCGATGGGCATGGCGTGGTACGACTGCGCCAGTCCGCGCAGGAAGAGGTGGTGCCCGTCAATGGCGAAGAACACCATCAGCGCCACGAGGCCGTACATCGTGCTGAGGACGGTGTTGCGCGCGCCCGCCTGCGGGTCGACCACGGATGCGTAGGCAAAGCCGAGCTGGTAGCCCGCCAGGTAGCCCGCGAACTCGGCCCCGGCCGTGATCGCGCGCATCCCGAACCCGAGTGAGAGCCCGATCATGACCTCGCGGACAATGACGGTCGTCAGGGCCACGGGGGTGTCGACGCTGGGAAGCGGCGCCGCCGGCAGCATCGACAGGGCCAGCATCACGACCAGGCCGACCTTGAGCATGGGAGGGGCATACGTTCCACCGAACGCCGGCGCCGACAGCACCAACATGCCCGGCCGCACGAGCAGCAGGCCAAGGCGTGTGAGCGGCGCCAGGTCGATCACCGGATCAGCTCCGGCAGGCGCGCGACCAGCTGGCGCGAGAACCCGGTGACGGCGCGCAGCATCCACGGAAATGTCAGGGCGAACGTGATGAAGATCGCCGCTGCGCGCGGAATGAACGCGAGGACGTTGTCCTGGATCGACGTCACGGTCTGGAAGATGCTGACCAGCACGCCGGCGATGAGACCGGCCAGCAGCATCGGCAGGCTGACGAGGACGGCCAGTTCGATGGCCTGGCGGATGGTGCCGACGACGAGAGTGTCTGACATGGCGACAGGTGATCCCGGTTTCTGGGTCAGAGCGCGAAACTGCGCACCAGGGACCCGACTACGAGGTTCCACCCGTCGATGAGCACGAACAGCATCACCTTGAACGGCAGCGAGATCATCGCGGGCGGGAGTTGCATCATGCCCATCGACAGCAGCGTGGTCGACACGACCAGGTCGATGAGCAGGAACGGCACGAACAGGAAGAACCCCATCTGGAACCCGGTCTTCAACTCCGAGATCACGTAGGCGGGGATGACGACCTTCATCGGCAGGTCCTGCGGCGTCGCGGGCCGCGCGACCTTGCCGACCTCGACGAACAGCGCGAGGTCGCGCTCGCGGGTCTGCTTGAGCATGAACTCGCGCAGCGGCGGCGTGGCGCGCTCGACCGCCTGGAGCACGCTGAGGCGCCCCTCGACCACGGGCTGCAACGCCTCGGTGTTGATGCGCTCGCCGACCGGGGCCATCACGAAAATCGTCAGGAACAGGGCGAGGCCGACCATGACCTGGTTGGGCGGCATCTCCTGCGTGCCAATGGCCTGCCGCAGGAAGTGGAAGACGATCACGATGCGCGTGAACGACGTCATCGTGAGCAGGATGGCCGGCAGGAACGACAGCAGCGTCAGGACGACGACGATCTGCAGGGGCGCCGAGACGGTGCCCACCCCTTCGACGTTGAGGTCGAGGGTCGACGGCTGCCCCGCCGCCCAGGCCGTCGCCGGGCCGACGATGCTGAGTGCCGCGACCACGAGGGCCCGCGCCATCCAGCGGCCGAGGGTGCCACGGGCGGGCGACATCATCGCCGGTCCCCGCCGGGATTCTCGACACTCGACTGCAGGGTGCGATCGAAGGCCGGCGTCGCGAGTTCGGTGATGAGCGACACCGAGGCTGGCGACATCCCGATCACCAGCCGGCGCCCCTCGACCACGACGATGGCGAGCGACCGGCGGTCGCCCAACGGCAGCGCCGTTTCCACGCGCATCGTGGTGGCCGACTTGCGGACGAATCCGCCCGGAAGCGACCCGCGCCGTGCCAGCCAGGCCAGCAGGCCGAGCAGGCCAAAGACCACGACGAGCGCGGCCATGCTGCGCCAGCCGCTCTCGAATGCGCCCATGCCGGCAGGGTCCTGGAGGGCGACGACCACGCTGATCACGCCTGGGCCTCCGCGCTCGGCGCATTCAGGCCACTGCGGCAGATCTCGGTCAGTCGGACCGACGTGCTGTCTTCGACGACCACCACTTCTCCGCGCGCAATCTTGATGCCCCTGACGATCACGGTCAGGTCTTCGCCCGCCGACTGCTGCAGGCGCACCACGCTCGACCGCTCGAGCGCGAGGCACTGGCGCACGGTGATCGTCCCGGTGCCCAGCACGACATTCACCGGGCACCGGACGTCGCGATAGAGGTCGAACGAGCCAGGCGCGGTACCAGGCGCGTCGTCGACGATCGCGAGATTAGAACTGGACGACGAATTCGGTGAAGAGGACATCGAGCACTTCCACGGGATCGAGGACTTCGGTGGCGATTTCGCTGATCTTCTCTTTCAGTTCTGCCTTGCCTTCTGGCGTCACCACGTGTTCGGACGACTGCTGCGCCAGCAGTTCGATGACCTGGGAGCGAATGCGCAGCAGCGCGACCTTCGACTCCTCGAGGTGCTTGGCCTCGGCTTCGTCGCCGCCGATGATCAGGCTCAGGCCGACGCGCAGGAAGCGCGTGCCGCCGCCGTCCGAGAGGTTGACGACGAAGGGCTCGAACTTCACGGCCGCGCCGCCCTCTTCGTGGCTGGCCGCCTTCTTCTTTTTCTTCTTCGTGGTGGTCTCGCTGCCGTGGTCGCTCTCTTCTTCCTCAGCGGCCGCCTCGGCTGCTGCGGCCGCGGCGGCAGGCTTGACCACGAACCACCAGTAGCCGCCTCCCCCGCCACCGAGCAGCAACACGACCAGCCCGAGGATCAGGGGCAGTTTCGACTTGCCGCCCTTGGCGTCTTTCTTTGCGTCGGCACTCTCGCTCATATCCGTTCCTCGCTACCCGAGGGCCGCCCATGCGGCAGGCGCCGCGCGGTCATGCCCGTCTGACGAGGGAACAGCAAGGCGAATGCCGGATTCGCAGACAGCCCTAAATGACGTTTCTACAGAGACTTGCCACGAGAGCGGCAAGAGACAGCGGGGAGGGATCCTACAGGCGGGCCGACCGACGGTGACGGTGCGCCGACACGCGACCGGCCGGCGACCGGTCGCGCATTCAGCAGCCCGGATGTCAGACGACCAGTTCGAACCTCGGCGCATCGGCGCTCGGCGCCTGGCGAGGCCGGCGCGGCGCCTGTTCCTTCGGGGCCTCGTCGCGCTGTCGCCGATCGTCGGGATCGACCGACACCTCGAACTGATCGAGCCGGAGCCCCTGCGCGTCGAGCGCGTCGCGGAGTTCGTGCTGGTGGCTCCGGATCCACTCCATGGTCACGGGGTTGTCGGCCTTCACCGTGGCCGTGACGACGCCGCGATCGACCTTCATCGTAATCGTGACCTCACCGAGCGACTCGGGCGTGAGTGTCAGCCGGGCTTCGCCGACGCCGTCGCGCCACTGCATGTGCATCGCGCGGACGATCTGCGTCGGGACATCGCCTGTGGCCGCGTGGGTCCCGTCAGGCAGGCTACCGGCGGGAACGACCGCCTCGCTCGCGGCCGTTGGGGCCGTGGCCGCGAGGGCCGCCCGGGTGTCGAGTGCAAACGCCTGGTGTGCGTCGGCGAGATCGGGCAGGGCTTGCGCCACCGCCGCTCTCAGGTCGTACGCCCCGCGGTCTCGAGTCCACGACGACACGTCGGTCGATGTGCCCAGGCCTGCCTCACCGGTTGCCTGCACCTGGAACGACTCGGCCGCCAGGGCGGCGACGCTCGTGTCGAAACTGAGGAACCGGGTCGACGATTCACGGACGGCGTTCTGGGCCGCCTGTTCGGGCAGCGCGACGTCGATGGCTCGGGTTGCCGCCGCGGCGTGCGCGGTCGATGACGCCTCGCCCCTGGTCGCCTCGACGACGAGGCGCCCCGTTTCGACGGCGACCGCGGCCGTCGTGATCTGCCCGACGGCGTGCGGGTTCGCGTGCGACAGCGCGGCAGCCAGGCGGAGGCCCTGCGGTGACAATCGCATGGGTTGCGTGTCAGGCGAGCGCACGTCGGGCGCTGCGACTGGCTGCTCGGCGGTCCCCTGCTGCGGTTCGGCGACGCCGCTCGGGGCGAATGTCCCTTCCACCGCGGCCGGCGTCGCACGGTCTGTCACGGACACCGCCGGCGACTCCAGCGGCTGGGCGGACTCCGTGCCCAGCGCCGGGTTCGTCTTCTCACCACGCCCGATGGGAGCCGCCGGATTGGCCTCGCCCCCAGGCGCCCCCGCCAACAGGGTCGGGGCCGTTGTGAGTTCCCGCACTGCGGGCATCGCGGGTGCCGTGTCGATCACCACGGGAGCACCGGCGGCAGTCGCACCGGCCGCGTCGACCAGTTCCGGGGTCGGCTCGGCAGTGGCAGGCGCCGCCGCGAGCGGCAGCGCCTGTACGGCCGCGGCGGCCAGGGCGATCGGCGAGTCAGACCCGGCGGCCACGGCTGCCTCGAGTGGCACATCCGCCACGGCAGCCTCGGCGACTGGCGGTTCACCCGCGACATCCTCGGGACGTGCGGGTGGCGTGAAGTACCAGCTCGACGCGGCCAGGGCGAGCAACAGCGCGTTACCGTCTGACTCGGCGTCCGTAGCGGTCGGCGCGGCCACAGCGCCGGGCTGCCCGCTCGCGACGGGCGCGGGCCTTGCCGGCGCCGTTGCTGCATCGCCGGACGCCTGTCCGTCGATGAGCCTCCCGACCACGTCGCTGAACGAATCCGCTGTACCTGCGTCCTTGACTGGTCCAGCCGTCGGTGCGACGGGTGGTGCCGCCTCGACTGCGACCGCAGGTGACAACGACAGCATGTCGACTCCCACGTTGGCATCTCCCCGGCCTCCACCGGTGGCGGAGGCGTGGCGTGCACGGTGCGGCCCCGCCGGCCACGAGCGACGAGCTCCGCTCGCCGCCGCGCCGGCAGGGTGCGACTGGCGGTCCCGACACGCATCGGGACCACTGCGCTTAGCGCTTCAACTGCAGGGTGTCGACGAGCACCTCGTCTGACACCGTGATGGTCTTGGCGTTGGCCTGGTACCCGCGCTGGGCCAGGATCATCTGGGTGAACTCGGTGGCGATATCGACGTTGGACTGCTCGATCGCCGAACCGATCAAGGTACCGCGTCCACCCGTCCCGGCGGTGCCGATGTTGGCGACGCCGGCAGCCTGGCTCTCGCCGTAGCGGTTCGACCCGAGCTTCACGAGCCCCTTCGGGTTGTTGAAGCTCGCGAGCGCCAGCGCGCCGACGGGGATGGTCTGGCCCGCGCCGAACGTGGCGATGATCTGGCCCGCGGAATCGATCGAGATCGACGTGATCATGCCGGCCGCCGAGCCGTTCTGGTTGATCGACGAGGTCGCCGACGCCGAGTCGAATCCCGTGAGCGACGTGACGTTGTTGGCGTCGAGCACATCCCAGTTCAGCACACTGGCGGCCGCGCCGTTGGTCCACGCCGCCGTCGTGATGGCAACGTCGGCGGGAGCGCCGCCGTTCAGCGTCTGCAGCTTGCCATTCGCGTCGAACTGCACGGTGCCGCCGGTGAAGATCGCCTGCGGCGTCCCGGCCGTGCCACCAACGATGTCTTCGCCCGGAACGGTCATCTCGTAGGTCCAGGCGCCAGGCGCCGCGTCCTTGGTGTAGGTCACGGTGACCATGTGCGCCGAGCCCAGCGCGTCGTAGATCTGCACGGCCGTCGTGAAGACGTCGCCGGCGACGGCGTTGGAGTTCAGGTTCGTGCGGGTCGAGAAGTTCGTCGTGGCCACCGGCTCGCGCAGCACGCCTGGCGGCACGGTGATGTCGCCGGCCTGGCCGGTCGTGATGATCTCCTGCGTCAGCGGATCGATCTGCGTGAAGCCCTGCACGCGGAATCCGTCGGGCGACACGAGCACGCCGTCGCTGTTGAACGAGAAGTTGCCGGCGCGGGTGTACGCCAGGCCGCCCGAGTTGGGGTCCTTGACCACGAAGAAGCCGTTGCCCTGGATCGCCACGTTCGTCGCCTCGCGCGTGTTCTCGATCGAGCCCTGGCTGAACACCGGCGAGATGGACCCGGTGACGACGCCGAGGCCGACCTGCATCGGGTTGATGCTCGATCCGCCGACGTTCTGGCTCACGAGGTCCATGAAGCTGACGGTGCTCGACTTGAAGCCGATCGTGTTGATGTTCGCGAGATTGTTGCCGATGACACTCAAGTAGGTCGAATTGGCATTGAGCCCCGACAGCCCTGCCGAGAATGAACCGACCGCCATTAGTTGCCTCCCGTGGAATCCGTGCCGGAGGTCGTTCCGGTCCCGGTGGTCGTGGTCTTCGCCGAGCTGCCGCCCGTCACGGCCTGCTCGAGCGACTTGATTGACGCCGCGATCTCGGTCAGCTTCTCGAGCTGGCTGAACGTGGCGAGCTGCGCGATGAACTCCGTGTCGTCCTGCGGTTTCGACGGATCCTGGTGCGTGAGCTGCGTGAGCAGCAGGGTCATGAACGCATCCTGGCCCAGCGACTTGTTGGCCTTGAGCGTGGTTGAACTATCCGTGCTGGTTGCCGATGTACCGGACGTGCCGTTGACCGTCACGTGTGACCTCCTCTGCTGCGCAGCGCGAAGCGCAGCGTCCCCAGTTCGTCGAGGGCGCGCGTCTCTTCGCGACGTTCCTCGTGCTCGTGCGCATGCAGGCGGCGCTCGCGGAACCGCTCGAGCGCGCGACGTTTCCGCCGCGTCACGATAGCCGCCCGCCGCGCGTCGCGAAGCTCCGCTTCGCGCACGTCGAGTTCGCGCTCCCGTCGCGCGAGATCCTGCCGTTGCGACACAATCCAATTCCGATACCACGTCCGCATGGTGACGTCGGCCGGGTTGCGCGCGACGTCGGCGTTGGCCCGCAGCAGCGTCTCGGCAATCGCCCGCTCGGCGGCGTCGCGCGCGTCGCGCGCGGAATTCCGCCGCGTTTCGGCGTCTGCGGCGGCCTTCTGCGCCACGTCGTCCTGCTGGATCCGCAGGTCGAGCGCGGGCTGCGCGCGGAAGCGGAAGTTCTTCACGCCTGGCCTCGCTCGCGGGTCCGGCGGCGCAAAGTGTCGGCTGGCCGACCCACTCGGCCGCGCAGGCCGTCGCTGATACCGACACGAAACATCAGAGGGCCTTCAGGGCCGCGACCGAGACGTCGAGGGCGGCGAGCGCGTCAGATGGCTGCTTGAGGAACGCCTCGATCGCATCGCGCTTGCCGATCGCTTCGTCGATGCGGGGATTCGAACCCGGCACGTATGCGCCGACACTGATCAGGTCTTCGCTCGACCGCACGGTGGCCAGCCAGTCACGCACCTGCCCCGCCTTGAGCCGATGGTCGACGGCCGTCACATCGGGCATCGTCCGGCTCACGCTCTGCAGGATGTCGATGGCCGGATAGTGGTTGCGGGCGGCGAAGTCGCGCGACAGCACGATGTGCCCGTCGAGGATGGCGCGCACATGATCGGCGACGGGCTCGTTGTGGTCGTCACCCTCGACGAGGACGGTGTAGAACGCGGTGATGCTGCCGCGGCCACGCACGTTGCCCGCCCGCTCGAGCAGGCCCGGCAACAGCGCGAAGACCGAGGGCGGGTACCCTTTCGCCGTGGGCGGCTCCCCTGCCGCAAGGCCGACCTCGCGCTGCGCCATCGCGAACCGCGTGACCGAGTCCATCATCAGCAGGACGTTCTTGCCCTGGTCGCGGAAGTACTCGGCAATCGAGGTGGCGGCGTAGGCCGCACGCAGGCGCACGAGCGGCGGATTGTCGGACGTCGACACGACAACGACGGAGCGGGCGAGGCCTTCGGCGCCCAGGTCGTGCTCGAGGAAGGCGCGCACCTCGCGACCGCGTTCGCCAACAAGCGCGATCACCGCGATGTCTGCCCCGGTGCCGCGCGCCATCATGCCCAGCAACGTGCTCTTGCCAACGCCGCTGCCGCCGAACAACCCGAGGCGCTGGCCCTTGCCGCACGTCAGCATGGCGTCGATGGCACGGACCCCCGTCCCCATCGGCGCCACGATCGGATCGCGCGACAACGGGTTCAGCGGTGGCGGCTGCAGCGGATACTCCTCGACGGTGTCAACGGCCGGGCCGCCGTCGAGCGGCCGCCCGAGGCCATCGATGACGCGCCCGAGCAACTCCGGGCCCACCTGCACCGAGGCCGACCCGCCCCGCGCCACGAGGCGGTCGCCGGGACGAATGCCCGAAGTGGTGCCCAGCGGCACCGATTGCAGCAGGCCGTCCTTGAACCCGACGACTTCGACCGGCAGCACCTGGCCATCGCTGCCCACCACGTCGCACAGCTCGCCCACGCGGGCGCGCGGCCCGCGCGACTCGACCAGCAGGCCGACGGTTCTGACCACTTCGCCCGACACCGTCAGCGACGGCGCACGGCGAGCGATCTCGAGGTAGCGCTGGAGCGAGAAGCCTTCAGGAGTGCCCATCGTCGCTGGCCAGGACATGCGCGTGCTGGTGCAGGTCGCCGAGGAGCGCGCGTGACAGTTCCCCGAGTTGGGCCTCGACGCTCGCGTCGACGCGGCCGAACTCGGAGTCCACCACGCAGCCGCCGCGCGGAAGCGCCGGGTCGGGCGTGATGGCCACCTGGCCGCCCTCCCACGCCTCGCCCCGCAACAGCACGAGCGCGGCGTAGTCTTCGGGGTTGAGTCGGATCGTCGCCGGCGCCGCCTCGCCGAGCCGTTCGAGCGCGACGTGCGCCAACGCAGCCACGAGCTCGACATCGAGCGCCAGTTCGCGCCCCACGACGCGCTTGGCCAACAGCAGGGCGAGCTGCACCATCTGCCGCTCGGTCTGGTGGACCATCGTCTTCCTGAGCTGGGAGATGTCCTCGATGGTCTGCGCCATCCGCCGGATCATCGCGTCGGCACGGCGCGTGCCCGCCTCGACACCGGCACGTTCGCCGGCAGCGTAGCCCTTGGTGAACGCCTCGCGCTCGAGCGCGGCCAGATGGGCGTCGACCTCTGCCGACGACGCCGCGGGGGCTGGCACCATGACCGGGGGCGGCACCGGATCGGCCGACTCGTCGACGGCCAATGGCGACGCCTCGTATACGAGGTCGACCGGCAGGTCGATGTCGCCGACGACATGCAGCCAGTCGAAGCGGCGCACGTGCGCGCCGTCGTCGATGCGGCGGGCCCGGCTAGACAACATACGGTTCGCCCGCGGCGGCACCCGTCGTCAGCAGGCCCTCTTCTTCGAGCTTCCGGGCGATGGCCACGATTTCCTGCTGCGCCTTCTCGACGTCGCGCAGGCGGATCGCCCCGAGCACTTCCATCTCTTCCTTGATCATCTCGACCGCGCGCTTCGACATGTTGGCGAAGAAGCGGTTCCGGATCTCTTCGGCGGCCCCCTTGAGCGACGTCGTGAGCACCTTCTTGTCGGCGCGCGAGATGATCTCGCGCAGCGCCGTGTCTTCGACGCCCTTCAGGTCGTCGAACACGAACATCAGGTTGCGGATCGACACGGCCAGGTCGGGCGACTGGTTCTCGATCGCCTCGAGCACCGGCTGGCTGACCGCGCGGTCGATGCGGTTGAGCAACTCCGCCACCGCCCGGACGCCACCGTAGGACTCGTGCGTCTGCCCGCCGACCGACTTGAGGCGCTGCTCGATGACGGCCGAGATCCGCGAGATGACCTCGGGCGAAATTTCGTCGAGGTTCGCCATGCGGGTCACCACTTCAACCCGCAGGTCTTCGGGCAGCGAATACAGCAGGCTCGAGGCCTGCGCCGGCTTGAGGTGGGCGAGGATCAGCGCGATCGTCTGCGGGTGCTCGCTCAGGATGAACTTCGACAACTGCTGCGGGTCGGCCTTCTCGAGGTTGTTGAAGGCCATCGTCGACTGGAACGACTTGACGACGCGGTCGAGCACGCGACGGGCCATCTCGTTGCCAAGCGTCTTGACGAGCAACTTCGACGCGTACTCCACGCCGCCGCGTGTCAGGTAGTCGGCGGCCTGCCACATCGTGTTGTATTCCTCGAGCACCTTGAGCCGCACCTCGTAGGGCACGGTCCCCAGCGTCGCGACCTCGCGCGCGATGCGCTCGATCTCCTCTTCGCCCAGGTGCTTGAAGATCTCAGACGACGTGTCTTCGCCGAGCAGCACTGTCAGGATTGCGGCCTTGCGAAGTCCGCTCAACTCGACCGGCACCGGGGGGGTGATGACTGACGTGCTCATGACGCCTTCTTCTCGTCGACCAGCCACGAGCGCACCAGGCGCGCGGCGGCTTCGGGATCCTTGGCCACGACACCCGTCAGGCGCTTGGCCATGACCGGCACGCGACGGTCGCTGCCGTTGTTCTGCGCCTCGATGTCGAGCTGCTGCGCGATCTCGCCCTCGATCTCCTCGATCGTCTTGGGCAACTGCTGCTGCGGAGGCAGCATCTCGGTGGCCGCCAGGGCGCCCTCGGTGACCTCGCCCTGCTTGACCTTCGCCCGCTTCCCGCGCTTCATCAGGAGGAACGTCAGGCCGCCGAGCAGGACGACGACGCCGACGCCGCCCGCCACCCAGCCCCACATCGGCACACGCTGCAGCATGGTCGTCGGCGTGGCCACCGGCACCTCGTCGAACGGCTGGTCGAAGGCGATGTTCTCGACCGTCAACTGATCGCCGCGCTGCGTGTCGAGTCCGACGGCCGCGGCCACCAGGCCGTTGATTTTCTGGAGTTCGGCGGGGTCGCGCGGCTTGCGCTCGCGCGAAACGGTGCCGTCCTGCTGCTTGGTCACGACCTCGTCGTCGTCGAGGATGACCGCGACCGACAGGCGTGCGACGTCACCGCGCGGACGCACCGTGTGCCGCGTCACGCGGCTGACCTCGTTGTTGATGGTTTCCTGCAGCGTCTGGGTGCCACCCGAGGTCCCGGCCGTGGCTGGCGCGGCCAGCGTCGGCGCCGCCGGCGTGTTCGTCCCCGGCGCGACGGGCGCCGGCAGGTTGCCCCGCGCCCCGGCCACGCCCTGCTGCAGTTCGGCCCCGCCAGACGCCGACGTCTGGACGACATGGCTGCGAATGGCGACGTTGGGGTCCCAGGTCTCTTCGATCTTGTCTTCAGAATCGATGTTCAACCGCGCCGCGACGTTCACGCGGACGCGGTCAGGCCCGACCACAGGCTCGAGCAACGTGACGACACGCGCGGCGAGGTCACGCTCGTAGCGCTGCTGGCGGTCGACCTGCTGCGCGCCGAGCGGCTCGTCATCGGTGTCGTCGTTGGTGAGCGGGCGGCCCTGCGTGTCGAGAATGGCGACCAGCTCGGGCCGGAGTCCCTCCACCGCAAACGCCACGAGGCTCCTGATGCCTGCCACGGTCGAGGCGCTCAGCGGCGTGCGGCTCTTGAGGCGCAGCACGACCGACGCCTTGGCCGGCTGCTCCTTCGACTGGAAGAGCGAGTCCTTGGCCATCGCGATGTGGACGCGCGCGCTCGAG
>JAEUQQ010000772.1 GCA_016789685.1 Acidobacteriota bacterium
GCGGCCGTCGCTGCGGTGCGCGCGCCAGACGGCGCCCATGCCGCCCATGCCGATGGGCGCGTCGAGGGTGTAGGCGCCAATGGCCCGGCCGGCGAGCGAGGGGCCGTCGGCGGCGAGCGCCGGCGAGGTCTCGAGGAAGTCGGGAGTGTGCATGCGAACGTGCCTGCGGCCGCGAGGGTCAGTCTCGCCTGGTGATCGGAGCCGGTGGCGAAAAGGCGACAGCGCCGCCGTGTCAGGCCGGATCCTCGGGGGTCAGCGCGCTGTGCAGGAACAGCCGGGCCTTGCTCCAGTCGCGTTGCACCGTGCGTTCCGACACGCCCCGCAACGCAGCGATCTCGACGAGCGAGAGGCCGCAGAAGAACTTGAGATCGACCAGTTGCGCGAGGAGCGGCTCGGCCGCGTCGAGCGCGTCGAGCGCTTCGGCCAGGTCGTCGACCGACTCCGGGACGGCCGCGTCGATGCCGTCGGGTGACGTCAGCGACACGATGGTGAACTCGCCGCCGCGCTTCTTGGCGCGGCGAGTGCGGATGTAGTCGATCAGCAGGCCCCGCATCGCCCGCGAGGCGTAGGCCAGGAACCGTGACCGATCCACGAAGGCCACGCCCTCGCGCTTCGACAGGTCGAGAAAGGCCTCGTGCAGCAACGTGGTCGCGCTGATCGTCAGCGACCCGCCACGATGGACGTGGTGCTCGGCCAGCCGGTGCAACTCGCTGTAGAGCGCGGCAAACAGCTCCGCGGTGGCCGCGGCATCGCCGGCGTCGGCCCGGGCGACGAGTGCGCCCAGTGGGACGGTGGGGGAATCCATGTGGCCGCCATGCTAGCGCAGTCTCCGGCTTCGCGGCCTCGAATCAGCCCCGCGGCGGTCGCGACAGGCTAGCGTCATGGCCGCGCCGCAACTGCGCGGAACCGTGGGCGCCTGGGGATCGTTTAGCTCGATTGGGCTGGCCCGCCGCCGCTGGGGGCCCGGGCAGCCACGCCGCGAAACGAGAGTGTCGAATGCGCGCCCGCTGGATTCGTACCGAGTTGCTGCCCATCCTCGTCGCCGTCTTCGTGTTCGCGGCGGCCCGATCGTCGCTGGCCGACCACTACTACGTGCCGTCGGGTTCGATGGAACCGACGCTCGTGGCTGGCGACCGTGTCGCGGTCGACAAGACGGCCTACGGCGTGCGGATTCCGTTCACCAAGGTCGATGTCATCGACCGCGCACGGCCAGGGCGCGGCGACGTGGTCGTCTTCGATTCGCCAGCCAGCGGCACGCTGCTGATCAAGCGTGTCGTCGCCGTCGGGGGTGATGTCGTGTCGCTCGACCGCGGCCGCCTCACCGTCAATGGCGCGTCACTCGCCGATCCCGCGGGCGAAGATGCCGAACGGTTCCACGACAAGGTCGTCAGGCTCAACCTGGCCGATGGCGGCGGGCCGGGCATCAGGGGGCTGACGATTCCCGACGGCCAACTGCTCGTGCTCGGTGATCACCGGGGCAACAGCTTCGACGGACGGTTCTTCGGCCTGGTCGCCGAGCGCGAGATCTACGGTCGTGCGCTGGCCGTGTTCTACCGGAGCGGCGACGGATTCGGCTGGCGCCGGCTCTGAACCCGGGCCCCTTCGACTCGCGGGGGCTCGCTCCCTTCGACTCGCGGGGGGCTCGCTCAGGGCGGGCCCTTCGACTCGCGAGGCTCGCTCAGGGTAGGCCCTTCGACTTGCGGGGCCTGGGGGCGCGACAGGAGTAGAGTGGTGGCGTGACGATCGCCACGCCCATCGCGGCCTGGGCGATGCTGCTGGGGATGGCCCTGGCGTGCGCGGTGAGCCCTGGAGTCCGCACGGTGACGCCCGACTGGGAGCTGGAACGGCGGCGGATGGTCGACGAACAGCTCCGGCGGCGTGACATCACCAGCGAGCGCGTCCTCGAAGCCATGGGCCGCGTGCCGCGCCACCTGTTCGTGCCCGAGTCGCACAGGGCCGACGCCTACATCGACGCACCCCTGCCCATCGGCCTGGCGCAGACCATCTCGCAGCCCTACATCGTGGCCGTGATGACGCAGGCGATCGACGTCCGTCGATCCGACCGCGTGCTCGAAATCGGCACGGGGTCGGGCTACCAGGCGGCGATCCTCGGGCAACTCGCCCGCGACGTCTATTCGATCGAGATCCTCCCGGAACTCGCCGAACGCGCGCGCCAGACCCTCTCGTCGCTGGGCTACGGCAACATCCACCTGCGCACCGGCAACGGATACCTGGGCTGGCCCGACGAGGCGCCGTTTGATCGCATCATCGTCACCGCCGCTCCAGACGACGTGCCCGATGCGCTCGTGGCGCAGTTGAAGGTGGGCGGCCTCATGGCGGTGCCCGTCGGCACGATGTTCCAGGAACTCCGGATCCTGCGCCGGACGCCCGCCGGGTTCGACCTCCTGCAGCGCATGCCGGTGCGGTTCGTGCCGATGGTCGGCAAGCCCCGCTGACTACCCGATGACGAGGACGCCGCCCTCTTCCTCGTCGCGCGGCCGGGCCGCGGGCGGCGGGGCGACGCGCAGGGCCGGTGCCGGGCGCGCGGCGGCCGCAGCGCGGGCACGCCGCGCCTCGGCGGTCGACGTGACCACGCGGGCGAACTGCGACGCGAACATGTCGGGCGGCAGGGTCTCTGACATCACGCCATCCCACAGGCCCAGCCGGCGGGCATCGGCCATCGCCTCCTTGGGCAGCGCCGTGCACATCGTGATGTGCTGCCCTGCGGGCAGCTGCTTCGCCTGTCGCACGAGCATGTCGGGGTGGACGACGCCGGTCTGGGCCCCGCAGAGCACGGCGTGCACCGACGCCGCGTTGTGCTCGTCGCTCAGCAGGCGGAGCATCTCGACGCCGCTGTCGCTCTCCCTGACGATCCAGTTGCTGCCGAGCATCCCCGCGGCCTTGCGCCTGAACGCCGGATCGGTGTCGCAGACCAGCACGACCGACACGCCGGGTCGCGACGCGTCGCGGACCTCGGGAATCATCGCGTCTGCGATCTGCAGGAGGCGCGCGGTCAACCGCGGCGGATCGATGGGTTTCGCGAGGTAGGCGGCCACGCCGAGGGTGGCGGCCTGACGCACCAGGTCTTCGGACGCGTCGCCGGTCAGCATCACGACCGGGAGGTCGCTCAGCGCGGGCGCCTTCCGGATGGCGGCCAGGGTGTCGAAGCCCCCGAGCACCGGCATCTGCCAGTCGAGGACGACGAGCGCGTACTTCCGCCGCTCGAGCAACTCGAGGCCCTCGAGCCCGTTCGCTGCTTCGTCGGTCGAGCACTTCAGCGCCTTGCTCGTCACCCGCTTGACGATGGCGCGAGTGCCAGGATCGTCGTCTACGACCAGTACTCTCATCCTGGGGGTCCAACCTTCTCGATCCCTAATCGGCAGGATCGCAAATCACTGGATTCGCGGTGCTTGCGGGGGCGAGCGCGGTGCCGGTGCGGCGTGGCACCCTGCGGAATCGGCCGGCGCGCCGACGCGAGAGTCGGATACGATCGGGGTCGCGATGCCGCGTCCCGCGCCGACGTATCGCTTTTCGGGGTTCCTCCTCTCGTCGCGCCGTCGAAGCCTGGTCCGCGACGGGCGCGAACTGCCGCTGATTCCGCGCTATTTCGACCTGCTCGTGTTTCTCGTGGCGAATCGCCACGACGCGGTGCATCGCCGCGACATCTTCGACAAGGTCTGGACCGACGTCGTGGTGTCTGACAGCGCGTTGAGCCAGGCCATCCGCACGCTCAGGCGCACCCTCGGCGACGACTCGCGCGAGCCGCGTTTCATCCGGACGGTGTCGCGGCACGGCTACCAGTTCATCGCTGTCGACGTCGTCGAGGGCGACGAGGATGACGACACCGGCGTCCGCCCGCCGGCAGAGTCCACGAGCCCGCCGGGCGACGACCCGTTCGAGCCCCTCCTGCAACGGTTGTTACGGACGGCCGAGACGCCCGACGAGGAAGCCGACCAGCGCGACGCCGCCGAACGCCTGCATGCCCTCGGGACGGCCGAAGCCCTGCGTCGCCTCGACGGGCGTCGCCATCACGAGCACGCGCGCGCGCTCCTGCGTGACGCGCGGTGGGACGTGCCGGGGGCCGAGGCCGTGCCACTCTTCGGCGAACCCGGTGCCGTGCGGACCGTGGTCGACCTCGTGGCGTTGCGGCTGCGAGCCGCGATGCGCCTTGCGGTTGGTCGTGGCGCGTCGGCCGCGATCGGCGGCGCGTTGGCCGGGGTCATCGGCGGTCTTGCCGGAGGGGGGCTGCTTGCGTTCGTCGATGCCAGCGATGCTCCCGCCTCGGTGGCCATCGTGCTCGCGCTCGTCGGGGCCGTGGCGGGGGCGTTCGCGGCGTGTGGCGTGGGCGGAGGCATGGCGCTCGGCGAGTCGGCGGCGCGATCCCAGCGCCTGGTGGGGATCGTCACGGGGGGAGCGCTGGGCGGCGCGGTGGTCGGCGGCGTGGCGCAATGGATGGTGACGACGACACTCGCCGTCCTGGTCGGCGTGCATGCGGCGGTGGGCGGCGGGCTCGAGGGGCTGTGCATCGGCGGGGCCGCGGGGCTGGGTTACGCCCTTGCGACCGCGCAGGCGGGTGGCGTGGGGCTGGCGGCGCCCCGCGGTGGCGCCCGCATCGCCGCCGCCATGCTGACGGCGGCGACCTGCCTGATCGCGACGCTGGTGTTGAGCGCGCTGGGCCGGCCGCTGGTGGGCGGAACGCTCCACTTTGTCGCCCAGGCGTCGGCCGGCGCACAGGTCGTGCTGACCCCGCTCGGCCGGTTGATGGGTGAGCCCGAGTTCGGTCGTGTCACCCAGGCCCTCATCGCGGCTGGCGAGGGCGCGCTGTTCGGGTTCGGGCTGGCCCTGGGGATGACGCGCCGGCCGTGACGCCAAGGGACGACGAGTCCCGCTCGGCGCGCCGAAATGGCCGGAATCAGCGCAATCTCACCGCTCCGTCACCATTCGCTCACGACTTCTGCGCCAGAGTGCGTCATCGTCCGCCCCGTGGCGCAGCCGCCTCGTGGTGAGGTGGCTGCGCGCACGGCCGGAGGAACCGCCGATGGACATGCGCGCCCCACTGAGCTGGCTCGACAGTGCCCCTGAATCGCCCGACACGCCAGCCCTGGCCGCCAGTTGGCATCACTCGGTGCTGCGCGTCGCCAGCACGCGGCCGACCGACTTCATCGACGTCACCGACCGCCTCCAGGCGCTGGTCTCGGCCACCGGCATTCGCGGCGGCATGGTCAACCTCCAGTCGCTGCACACCACGATTGCGGTCGTGGTCAACGAGCACGAACCGCTCCTGCTCGACGACTTCGAGGCGCTTCTGCACCAGGCGGCGCCGGCCACGGCGGCCTACAACCACGACGACCCGTCGCGGCGCACCGTGAACCTCACTCCCGACGAGCGCGTCAACGGGCACTCGCACTGCCAGGCCCTGCTCCTCGGGCCGTCGGCGTGTCTCAACGTGGTGGATGGCCGCGTCATGCTGGGACGCTGGCAGCGGGTCTTCGTCGTCGATCTCGACGGTCCGCGCGAACGCCGGGTGTCGGTGATGGTGCTCGGCGTCCGGGACACCACGCGCTGACGATGTGGACCCGGCGCGCCGGGCGCCCTGCTAGCCCGCCGCGAGGATGTCGTCGTCGTCGCCGACGCGTCGTCCGACCGATGCCGTGCCCTGCAGCCTGGTGAACTGCGAGACGAACATCGTGGGAGGCATCGCGCTCGACAACACGCCGTCCCAGAGGCCGCTGCGCTTGGCGGCGCCCACCTCGTCGCGGGGCACGGCGGCAAACAGCGTGATCGTTCCGCCCGACGGGAGGGCCCGTATCGCGTCGACCACCTGCTGATCAGCCGGGCGCGTGTGCTCGAGGCTGCAGACGACGATGCGCGTGCGCCAGGATTCGTTCGGGGTCTCGAGGAGGCGCAGCAGATCGTCGAGCCCCTCGACGTCCCTGGCCTCGAAATCGTCGTTCAGCAACTGCACCACGCGACGCCTGAAATCCTCGTCTGGACCGCAGACGATGGCCAGCGTGTCGCCGGGCTGGCCGGGATTGTGCCCCGGCGGCAGGAGCGATGCCCCGACCTGCACGAGCCGCGCGGCGAGCTGGTCGGGGTCGATGGGCTTGGTGAGGTAGGCGGCCACGCCGAACGTGAGCGCCTGCCGCACATGATCCTCGTCGGCACCGCCCGTCAGGACGACGACCGGCAGATGCGCCAGTGACGCCGTTGCGCGGATGGCCCGGAGGGCTTCGATCCCGCCGACCAGCGGCATCTGCAGGTCGAGCACCACCAGCGCGAACGGCTTGCGCTCGAGCAGTTCGAGGCACTCGAGGCCGTTTGACGCCTCTTCGGTCTCGAAATGCAGCGCCTTGGCCACGACGCGGCGGACTATCGCCCGTGCCCCGGGATCATCATCGACGACGAGCACTCGCATGGGTACGACACCCTTTCTCGTCTTGAATCGGCACCGCGGGGGGATTCGTCCAGTTGGACCGTGCGAATGAGCCGGGATGGGGGCAGGTCGCCTGGCAGGCCTGCCAGGCGTGGGTGCACGAGCGCGAGGTGCCGGGTGACCGGGTAGGGGCGTCCGAAGTACCCTAGCGTGCGATGAACGATCCGACGCATGGTGAGACGCCTGGAGTTCCGCGCGCGACACTTCATGACCGCGTGCGTGACATGACGGCGCTGCTCGACGCGATTGCCGCCGACCGCACCATTCTCGCCGACCTGCCCCTCGCCGACCGGCAGCGTTTCTTCCAGGCCGTTGCGGCGGTCTACAGCCCCGATCGGGTCGAGCGTCGCCGGATGGTGAAGCATCTCGACCGCGAGCGCCGGGCCGCCCGCGTCAAGCGCGACCAGGACGTCCTGCACGAGACGGGGATCCGTTCGCTGCGCCGACGCCCGGTGTTCACGACGCCGAACGTCTTTCCGCCCGAGCGCTTCGAGGCACGCGATGTGCCGCCCGGCGATCCCGCCGAGGCCGCAGAGCGCCGCGAAGCCACGGAACGGCTGCACTGCTACGTGTGCAAGCAGAAATACACCGTCATCCACCACTTCTACGATCAACTGTGCCCGCCGTGCGCGGAACTCAACTTCCGCAAGCGCACCGAGACGGCCGACCTGCGCGGACGTGTGGCGCTGCTGACGGGCGGGCGCGTGAAGATCGGCTACCAGGCCGGCCTGAAGTTGCTGCGGGCCGGGGCACACCTGGTCGTCACGACGCGGTTCCCGCGCGACTCGGCGTCGCGGTACGCGCAGGAGCCCGACTTCGCCGACTGGGGCCATCGTCTCGAGATCTTCGGCCTCGACCTGCGCCACACGCCGAGCGTCGAGGCGTTCTGCCGCGAGATGCTGGCCACGCGCACGCGGCTCGACTTCATCGTCAACAACGCGTGCCAGACCGTGCGCCGGCCGCCGCAGTTCTACGCGCACATGCTGGAGGCCGAGACTGCGGCGCTGCACGACATGCCCGATCACGTGAGGCGGCTCGTGGGCGCGTACGAGGGCCTGCGCGGCTACCACATGCTGCCGGAGGCCGATGACACGGCCGCCCTCCGGCGGCACCACGAGGGCACCGCGGGCGCATCGACGACGGCAGCGCCGCTGTCTGATGTGGCGGGGCTCACGCATGCCGCACAGTTGTCGCAGGTGCAGCTGCTTCCCGAGGAACTCGAGGCCCAGCACGCGCTGTTCCCCGAGGGACGGCTCGACCAGGACCTGCAGCAGGTCGACCTGCGCGACCGGAACTCGTGGCGGCTCCTGCTCGACGAGGTGTCGTCGGTCGAGCTGCTCGAGGTGCAGCTGGTGAACGCCGTCGCGCCGTTCATCATCAACGCGCGGCTCAAGCCGCTGATGCTGCGCACCCCGGGGCGCGACAAGCACATCGTCAACGTGTCGGCGGTCGAGGGGCAGTTCTACCGGAACTTCAAGACCACGCGGCACCCGCACACCAACATGGCCAAGGCCGCCCTCAACATGATGACGCGCACCGCGGCCG
Source organism: Acidobacteriota bacterium (assembly GCA_016789685.1). Classification (GTDB taxonomy): domain Bacteria; phylum Acidobacteriota; class Vicinamibacteria; order Vicinamibacterales; family JAFNAJ01; genus JAEUQQ01. Next base: position 7,979 of record JAEUQQ010000772.1, read on the forward strand.
CCGACTACCACGCTGACGGCATTCACATGAACAGCATCGACACCGGCTGGGTGACCGACGAGGATCCCGCGGAGATCGCCGCGCGCAAGACCGCCGAGCAGCGCTTCCATCCCCCGCTCGACATCGTCGACGGCGCCGC
>JAEUQQ010000057.1 GCA_016789685.1 Acidobacteriota bacterium
CGGCGTGCCCGCGCACACCTGCGTCACGAACGCCCGCACGCCGTTGGCGTCGTGCGCATCGCAGAGCAGCGTGAACGGCTTGCCGACGATCTGCGCCGAGTCGCGCGCCCCGATCAGCGTCAGGCCGGCGAGGTTCATCGCCTGCACCACGCCCTCGGGCGAGACGAGCGCCACCGTCGTGGGGATGGTCTCGATCAGCGCGCGCAGCCGCTGTTCCTTGGCGCGCAGCAGCGTGAGTTCGTCTTCGAGCTGCGCGGTGAGCACCGTGCGCTCGATGACGTCGGCCAGGCGCCCGGCGTCGGCGCGCGGCACGCATGCCGCCACCGCGAGGCGCGCATAGGCGCTCTGCTCGTCGGCATCGGTGGTGTCGGTCACGAGCACCACGGGTTCGAAGCGCTCGGCGTCGCGCAGGGCCTTGAGCGCGCCGACTACGGCGGTGGCGCCCCGTGCGTCATCGAGGACGATTGCCTGCGGGCGCACCGCGGCCGTCTTCTCGACGGGGGCGGCCCACCAGTCGTCGCCGGCGGTCGTGGCCTGCACGGGCGTCGCCCCGGCGGTGATCGGTGGCACATCACCGACCACGAGGAGGCGCATCGACTCGGGCTTGCGGTGGGCACTGGCGCGCCGCCTGGCCTGCGCCTGCACGATGAGCGCCGGCAACTGCAGGAAGAACTCGCGGTGCTTCACCAGTGTTTCGTCGGCGCCCGCGAGCAGGGCCTCGGCACCCGGCCCCGTCGCACCCGCCCGCACGAGCGCCACGATGACGGTGTCGGGCGAGACGAGACGGATCTCGCGCACCGATCGTCCGACGTCGCCCTGCGTCGTCGTCAGGTCGATGACGATGCCGTCGGTCGCGGCCTGCGCCAGGCCGCGGGTGACGTCGCGTACGCTCGGGCACGCCTCGATGGTGACAGGCCCCTGGGGGGCCTTCTCGAGTGCGCGCTGGGCGACATCGACGTCGCTGAGGTGCGCCGTAAGGTAGAGAATCCGCATCGAGGAGCTGGCCGAAGCAGCTTACCAGTCGTTGGCGACGAGCAACTTGCGGAGGTCGTCTCCGCTCGACGCAAACACGGTCGTCACCGTCGTCGACTTCGACGACGTCAGCTCCGGCTCGTATGTCTCTTCGGCGCGACTGTGCACGAGCTGCAGGGGCGGCACCTCTTCCGGCGCCGGCGCGGCCTCTTCCCACAGCGACTCATCGCAGAGCTTGATGTCTTCCTCGAACGACACGGCCGTGCGGTACACCACGCCCTTGTCCGACACGATGTTGACGCTCGACCGTACCACGCTGCCCTTCAGCACGAGGTTGGCGTCGGTGGTGACGAACTTGATGCTGATCGGCGAGCCGGGCAGGAGCCGGGCGTCGGTCTCGATCAGGACCCCCCGCCGCGACACGTCGATCAGGCGCACGTCGGAGCCGGCGAAGAGCCGGGCCTTGAGGTTGGGGATGGCCGACGCAGGCCGTCGCGGCGACTGGCGCCGGTTCTCTCCCTCGTCTGCGGGTTCGGGACGATGACGGCGTGCGTGGTTGTTCATGGGAGGCACATCCTCGACCGCCGGCAGGGCGCGATGGTCCGTTGGCGATCGAGAGGTGAATCGGCAGTACGCGGCTGGGGCATTAGAGGGTGCGCTTGTGGAAACGACGCAGGTGGTGCGCTCCGTTGGCACACCCACAAGCTGTTGTGGATCAGCGAGATAGCTGCCCTGCCCTGTGGGTTCGCCTGGCCCTACTGGTTACTGGCCCGCGCCGGCTCACCCATGGCGTCGTCGAGCTGCCGTTCGTCGGTCGGGCGCCCGTCGTCGTCGCTGGCGCGCGGGGGGGTGCGGTGGGCACCCGCGTTCGTGGGCGTTCGAAGCGGCCGTTCGGCGGCCGCCGGCGGTTCCGCGAGACGCAGGGATGACTGGGCGTCGTGGGATTCGGGGGCCACTCGCTGCGCTGCCTGGAGCAACAGCGCACGTGCCAGCTGCGACTGGACGGCCTTCCACGCCGCATCAGACACCGCGTGCCGCGCTTCGAGCTCCGCGACGCGCGCGCGCAAGCGGTCGTGTTCGCGCTGCTTGGCCTCGAGTTGCTGGCGCAGCGCGTGGTCGTTGGCAAAGAGCAGCGTCCTGAGCACGTCGCCGCTCGAGGCAAACACCGTCGTGACGAGCGTCGCGTGTGCCGCAACGTCTGGCTCGGCCGCCGTCTCGTCGCCGCCGCGTGCCATGCGGAGGGCGACGTCCACCTCCGCGACGGCGGCGTCGGCCTCGTCCCAGCACGACTCGTCGCAGAGCCTGATGTCTTCCTCGAACGCGACGGCCGTCCGATACACGAGTCCCGCGTCTGACACGAGGCTCACGCTCGATCGCACGACCGTGCCCTTGAGCATCAGTGTGGCGTCGGTGGTCACGAACCTGATGCTGATGGGGGATCCCGGCAGGAGCCTGGCGTCGCTCTCGATGAACACGCTGCGACGCGAGACATCGATCAGGCGTACCTCGGAGCCGGCGAGGAGCCGTGCCTTCAGGTCGGGAATGGCCGACCCGGGCCGTCGTGGCGACTGGCGGCGATTCGCTCCGGCGTCGATCGTGTGGCGTCGAGGGCGGCGTGCGTGGTTGCTCATGGGTGCGTGCTCGCGTACCGGGGGCCTGCGGCTCGGTGGCGATCGAGAGCTGAATCGGCAAACCGGGCGCTGGCATGACGCTGGCCGGTAGCCGTGACAACTGGCAGCCGTTCCGGTTCACGCCGTGCGGCGGCGTCGGCGGGGTGGTCCTTCGGCCGGCCCGGCGCATAGACTGGGCCCGGACCCGGAGCCTCGCATGACACGCCGCCTCGTGATCGCCGCTGCCCTCGCCAGTGCCGCCAGTGCCGTCCACGCGTGGGCGCCCGTTCCGGGCGCGATGCTCACAGACTGGGGCGCTTCGCTGACCCCCGCCACGGCGTGGCGCGAGTATCCACGGCCAGCGCTGGCCCGCGACGGCTGGGTCAACCTCAACGGCCTCTGGCAGTACGCCGTCACGCGCGCGACCGATGCGGCGGCGCCGGCGCAATGGAATGGCGAGATTCTCGTGCCCTTCGCGATCGAGTCGCCGTTGTCGGGCGTCGGCCGCCGCGTGTCGCCCGACGAGGCCCTGTGGTACCGGCGCACCGTCGAGGTTCCGGCGACGAAGGCCGGCGAGCGTACCCTGCTCAACTTCGAAGCGGTCGACTACCAGGCCACCGTGTGGGTCAACCACACCCAGGTCGGCGCACACACCGGCGGCAACCTGCCCTTCTCGTTCGACATCACGCGCGCCCTCGTGCCGGGCTCCAACACGATCACCGTGCGCGTCACCGATGCCACCGACACCATCGGCGCCTTCCAGTTGCATGGCAAACAGGTGCTCGAGCCGCGCGGCATCTGGTACACCCCCGTGACAGGCATCTGGCAGACCGTCTGGCTCGAGACCGTGCCAGACATCCACGTGGCCTCGTTGAAGATCGAAGCCCGCACCGATGGGCTCGTCACGATCGCGCTCACGCCCGGCCGGACGAACTCCACCCCCGTGCCCACGCGCGTGGCGGTGACCCTCGACGGCGTCGCCGTTGCGTCGGCCGAGGCGGCCGGCGACGTGCTGCGCGTGCGCATCCCGCAGCCGAGACTCTGGTCGCCAGGCGCGCCGACACTCTACGACCTGCGGATCACGTACGGGCCAGACACGGTCACGTCGTACGTCGGCCTGCGCGAGGTGTCGATCGTCACCGATGGCGACGGGCACCGGCGGCTCGCGCTCAACGGCGCCATCCTCTTCAACTTCGGCACCCTCGACCAGGGCTGGTGGCCCGATGGCCTGCTCACGCCGCCGTCAGACGCGGCGATGCGGTCAGACATCGAGTTCCTGAAGGCGGCGGGCTTCAACACGATCCGGAAGCACATCAAGGTCGAACCGCGCCGCTACTACATGCACTGCGATCGCCTCGGGATGATGGTCTGGCAGGATCATGTGAGCCAGGGCACCGGGTTCAAGAAAGATCGCCCAGACTCGCCCGCGCCGCCATGGACGCGCCTTGCGCCGAATCCTGCCGAGGCGACGTGGCCCGAACCGGCGCACGCGCAGTTCATGGCCGAGCTCGAGGGCATGATCGACGCGCTGCGCAACCATCCCTCGATCGTGCAGTGGGTGACGTTCAACGAGGCGTGGGGGCAGCACCGTACGATCGAAGTGGCGGAGTGGACCACCGGCTACGACCCAACCCGCCTCGTCAATGCGGCCTCGGGTGGGAACTTCCATCGCGCCGGCCACATCGTCGATCACCACGAGTACCCGCATCCGGCGTTCCCCTTCGACCTCGGGGCTGGCGGACGCTTCGACGGCTTCGTGAAGGTGGTGGGCGAGTTCGGTGGGCACGGGTTCCCGGTCGATGGCCACCTGTGGAATCCCAACGCGCGCAACTGGGGCTACGGCGGCCTGCCGAAGGACAAGGACGAGTGGATCGAGCGCTACCGGACGTCGCTGGCGACGCTCGCCGTGCTCAGGCGCCAAGGCATCGCGGCGGGCATCTACACGCAGACCACCGACGTCGAAGGCGAGATCAACGGCCTGATCACCTACGACCGCAAGGTGCAGAAACTGCCGGCGAGCACGCTCGCGGCGATGCACCGCGACGCCGGCCTGCGGTGACGCCCATCGGCCTCGGTGCTCGATCGCGAGCGCTCGCTGGTGCCGGCGCGCGGATGCACTCGACCGCAGCGACCCTCCGCAGGTTGAACGCGCCCGCGCCACGGGCGTCGCGCTACGGCGTGTGTGCGGGCGACTGCCTGATGAACTCGCCGAGCACGTGATCTTCGGTGGCCATGTGCGACAGCAGCCAGTGCTCGAGCTGGTGCACCGCGAGCCGAGCATCGACGGGCGCGCCCGACGACAGCTGCTGTGACAGTGCCTGCAACTCGCGGATCAGCACGTCGTGCTCCTGCTCGTGCTGTTCGTACCCGGCGTAGGCGTGCAGGCGCATCAGCAACTGCTCGGTGAGGAAGTGCGCGTTCGTCACGTCTTCGAGGCGCGCGAGCAGCAGCAGCGCCTTCTCGCGATTCCCCTCGAGCAGCGCGGCCTGCACTTCGCGCACCACGCGGAGTTCGAGGGCGTGTTCGCGGTCGATGTCTGCGACACCGGTCGGCTGCAGTTCGTCGTGGCCCTGGTCGGTCATCGTCCGTGCTCCTGATGTGCGGTCGGCGCAGGTGGTGGTGGCGAAACCGTATCGTCTCATGGCTTCGGCGCCCGGCCCGCCCCCGGCCTTCAACGCGGACGTTTCATCACGACGACGGTGTGGCCAGCGCCAGGAAAAACGAGGCCGGTCGTTTCCCACCCGTCCTGGCCGGCCGCGACGAGTGCGGCGACGGGATCCTGTCCGGCGGTGACGTTGACGCCCCGGTATTCCCACACCTGGCGCGATGCGCGCGTCTGGACGTGCCCGCCCGGTGGCGTGGCCACCAGCACGGTGCCGCCGACCTGCACGGGCAACGGTGCCGCTGACGGCACGACCATCACGGGCACGGCCTCGCTCTGCCCGCGGTTCTGCACCCAGACGCGCGCCTGGGTCGGCGCGGGCTGCGCGGTCCATTCCTGGGCCGACGCCCCGACGGCGACGACGCCGCACACGATCACGATTCCCGCACAGACCCTTCGCGCACGCGATACGACCATGGTGGGCTCCCCGGCGTCCTCCGCCGCAATTCACTCAGACGCGATTGTGGATCGCGCGGCCTTCGGTGTGACATTTGCCATCTGCGTGGCCGACACTTCGCCGCGCGGCCGCGGATCGTGGGCGCGATCGGCGTGGTTCGGATCTTGCTCTGACACTCGCGCCCCCCAGCCCAACCACCGCCTGACGCCCCCACGTCGGCTCTTCATCAGGAGGTGTCATGCCAAGAGCGATGATCATCGCTGTGGCCCTGGGCCTGTGCGTGCCGGTGAGCGCGACGGCCCAGATCGAGTGCAGTCCACAACAGGTCGGCGTCGGCGAGGGGTTCAACTACATGCAGCCGCGCCTGAGCCGCAACGGCAACCGCGTCGTGTTCGCCGCCGCGTCGAACCTGACGGGCCAGAACGCCGACCACTCGTGGGAGGTCTTCCTCTACGACGTGCCGTCGAGCACGCTCACGCAGGTCACGAACAGCCCCGTGTGGAATGCCGGCAACGACCTGCCGTCGATCAGCGGCGACGGCACGCGGGTCGTCTATCGCCGCTCGGTGTCTGCTCCGCCCTACGCGTACTACGACATCTGGCTGTACGACACGATCGCCGCGACGCACACGCTCGTCAGCCTGCCCGCGAATCCCGCGTTTGCGGTCAGTGCGCAGATCAGCGCAGACGGCACCAAGGTCGCCATCGAACAGTCGAACGTCGGAATCCGCCTCTACGACGTGACGACCGCGACGAACACCGCCGTGCCGATTGCCGGGACGAATCCCAGCATCAGCGGCGACGGGCGCTACATCGCCGTCGAGACGTTCACGGGGCAGGCCCGTTTCATCGACCGCACCACGAACGTCGTCACGCAGATTCCTGGCGTGTCGACGATCAACACGCGTCCGGCGATCAGCGCCGATGGCACGACGATCGTCTTCATCTCGGCCCAGAACCTGGCGGGGCAGAACGGCGATGGCAGCGCAGAGGTGCATGCCTACGACATCGCCACGGGCGCCTTCCGCCAGTTGTCGCATGCGCCGTCCGGTTACTCCCAGGGCGCCTCGGTGAGCGAGAACGGATCGGTGGCGGTGTGGGAGGGTAACCACGACGCCGACGGCACGAACGCCGGCGGGCACTACAACGTCTTTGCGCACCAGGCCGGTCCCGGCCTCGTGACCAACCTGTCGAAGGCGGCCGGCCCCCTCACCTGGCAGGTGGGCGTGTCTGGTGACGGCTCGCAGATGGCGTTTGTGTCGAGCGCCGACCTGACTGGCGACAACCCGGTCGGCTATCCCCAGCTGTTCCTCGCCTGCGGCGGCAATCGTCCGCCCGTGGCCGACGCGGGTCCAGACCAGGTCGTCGAGGGCGATCTCACGGGGCACGCCACGGTGACGCTCGACGGTCGCGGCAGCTCCGACGCCGACGCCGATCCGCTCACCCATGCGTGGAGCGGCGCGTTTGGCTCGGCGAGCGGCGCGCAGCCGCAGGTGACGCTGCCACCGGGCACGCACACGATCGCGCTGACCGTGGACGATGGCCGGAACACGGCGACCGACTGGGTCAGGGTGAGGGTGAACGGATGCACGGCGCCGCAGGTCACGGCGCGTGCGAAGTCGGGCCAGGTGCAGTTGGCCTGGGCGTCGGTGCCCGGAGCCCTCGGTTACAACGTCTATCGCAGCACCGTCGCCGGCGGGCCATACGCGTTGCTCGGCAATCGACCATCCACGGTGCTCGCGTATCTCGATCGGCCGCTCACCAACGGCACGACCTACCACTACATCGTCCGCACGACCGGCGCGCTCGGCGTCGAGACGTGTCAATCGCCACAGGCGTCGGCCACGCCGACGGGACGCTGAACCGGTGATCGTCGCGCAGGCGGCAGATCACGTGCTCCGACGTGTGCCCGTGTGCACCGCGGGGCCAGGGAGGAACGCCATGAAACGGGTATTGCAGGCCATGCTGGCCGTCGCGCTGCTGGTGGCGCCGGGCCGGGCATCTGCCGACACGATCGAGCTGGCAAGTGCGGTGTTCAACGTCGATGGTGCGCTGGCCGACAGCCTCGTCGATGGCACGCCGCTGTCGGGCGTGCTGCCCGGACTCGACGATTCGGCCTTCGACTACGTCACCGGGCTTGGCACCATCTCGCTGACCATCACGGGCGCTGGCGCACACGCGGTGGCGGGGTTCTTCGATGTCGACATCCTCGACCCGATGGGGAGCAACACCTTCTTCGACGACAGCGGCGAAGCGCTCGGTACGGCGCCGGCGGGGCTCGGGTGGGAGGTCGACGAGCCAGGCGCCGTGTTCGGCGACATCCTCGCGCACGTCATGAACGGCGATCCGCTCGACGACGCTGTCTTCGACGGCATCATCACGTCTGACGACGTGTCGATGGCGCTGGGGTGGAACGTCGTGCTGGCGGCGGGCGAGACGGCGATCCTCACGTTCGCGACGAGCCTCGTTGATCCCGGCAGTGGCTTCCGCCTGCGCCAGTTCGACGCGTCGGGCGACGAGGTGTACCTGTGGTCGTCAATCGAGGTGGTCGCGGCACCCGTGCCCGAGCCTGCGCTGCTGTTGCTGTTCGGTGCCGGCGCGTTGGGGCTCGCCGGCAGGGCCCGTCGTCGGGCGGGGGGGCGATAGGCGAGGCCGGCGACCGCTTCCTCCACGGGGTCTCGCAGGCGCCGTTGGCGGCCTGTGACGACAGTTTCTGTTGTCCGTCGGGCCATCCGGCAGTACGCTGCAGGGATGTTGAAGACGGGACTCGTGTCGTGGGGGGGGCGGTCTGGCCGCCTCGTGGTGTTCACCATCGTGGCTGCGGCCGCGAGCCTGTCAGCGGCGTGCAAGTCGACGCCGGCGGCGCCGCCGGTCACGGCCGACACGTGGGCGGTGGTCGACGGGCGGCAGATCACGCGCAGCGACGTCGACAAGGCCTACCTGCGATCGCAGGATCCGGCGCAGAAACCGTCTGACGAAGAGGTGCTGGCGGCCAAGCTCAACCTGCTCAACGACATGATCGTGCAGGACCTGCTCATCGCCCGTGCGGGTGCGTTGAAGATCGAGGTGCCGCAGACCGAGATCGACACGGCGTTCAACGCGGCCAAGAACAACATCCCCGACGACGCTTTCACGCAGGAGCTGGCGCGCCGCGGCCTGACGCCAGACGACATGCGCGACGTCGTCAGGCGCGAACTCGTGACGCAGAAGGTCATCGCGCAGGAGGTTGGTGCGAAGATCGCGGTCGCCGACCAGGAAGTGACGACGTTCTACGAGGCCAACAAGGCGCAGTTCAACGTGCCTGAAGAGGCGTATCACATCGCGCAGATCGTGGTGACGCCGACGCGTGAGCCGCAGCCCACCAACAGCACGGGCGACGATGCGGCGACGCCGCAGGCGGCCGTCCAGAAGGTGCAGATGCTGATGGAGCGCCTCAAGGCCGGCACCTCGTTCCGCGACCTGGCGATGGCGTATTCGGAGGATCCGGAGTCGGGTGCCCGGGGCGGTGACCTCGGCCTCGTCGGGGTGTCGCGGCTGAATCAGGCACCGCCGCAGCTGCGCGACGCCGTGCTCAACAAGGCGCCCGGCAGCGTCAACGTCGCCAGCGCAGGCGGCGCGCACACGCTGGTGCTGGTGGTCTCGCACGAGCAACCGGGCCAGCGCGACCTCACGACCCCCGGCCTGCGCGAGCGCATTACCGAGACGCTGCGCGCGCGCAAGGAGCAGCTGCTGCGCGCCGCCTACCTGACCGCGCTGCGCAGCGATGCCGACGTGGTCAACTACCTCGCGCGGCGCCTGGTCGAGTCGAAGGGCCAGCCGCCCGCCGCGCCAGCGCCTGCCGCGAAGTGACCCTCTTTCGCTCTCCGTCCAGTGGCGCCGTGAACCCCCGGCGCCACATCGCCCGTTTCTCACCCGAATTCCCGCCAAATCGGGTCAGACCCCAATTCACCGCAAATTCTCGCCAGCGTCCGCGTGAGCGGCCGAATCGGGCCTGATCTCGCACCCGTGTGCCGGGCCCGGGCCCGCGGCCCGTGAATTGGGGTCAGGCCCTCATCATCTGTGGTTTCCGTGGGGACAACGGCGGGAGTCGGGGGGGCGGGGGACAGGGTGGCACCTGGGTGGCGGGGATTGGCGAATGCGCGCAGGGGCGTGGGGTTGGGCACACGGAGTGGAGCA
>JAEUQQ010000070.1 GCA_016789685.1 Acidobacteriota bacterium
ATCCGTTCGCATCGATCGTGGCGAAGTCGCTGACGTCGAGCTTCTCATAGTAGTAGCCCACGCCCACGCCCACGGCCTTGGTGAAGAAGTACTTCACGTCTGCCGACAGACGCTTCCAGGTGTTGGTAACGTTGGGCAACGCCAGGAACGTGCCCGCCGCGGTGAGCGACGTGATGCGCGGCCCGCCGTGCAGGAACGAGTTGTCCGAATCGCTGTAGTCGTACGCGAGCCGGATGTCGGTCTTCTCGATGGCCTTGAACAGGTCGACGAACACGTTGAAGTTCCGCACTTCCTCGTCGTTGTCGAGCGTCCAGTTCCGGTTCGGGTCCGTCCACGTGGCGTCTGGTGGCGGGTTGGCGTTGCGCGACTTCTGCAGCGCGCTGAAGTCCTCGCGCCCGAAGTTGGCCCCGAACTGGACCTTCTCGCCGGCACTGATCGTCGTGCCGATGTTCCAGTTCTTGAAGCTCGCGTCGAGCAGGCCGAACTGCTCGCGGCCCGCCGGGATCGACTCGTCACCGAGGAACTCGTCCTTGCCCGCGGCGAACTGCACGTACACCGACATGATGTCGACCGGCATCACGGTCAGCACCAGCGACCCGCGCGTACGATCGCGGTCGGCCTCGTCGTAGTACCTGAGGCCGGGCTGCTCACCCGCATCCTGGATCTCGTAGTCGGTGCCCGCGAGGACGAACCCCTCGCCACGGCGCCGCGAGACGTCGAACCCGGCGCGGACCGAAACATACTGCAGGTTCGTCACGTCGTACGACGCCCGCAGCGTGTTCTCGCCGACCTCGCTGAAGCCGCGGCCATGGCGCTCCCACGCATCGTGTCCGTAGCCAACCTTGAAGGCGCCGAACCCGTTGGTGTTGAACGTGGCGTTGACATCGAAGGTCTGCCGCGTGGTGTCGTACTGGTGGCTGGTGCCGTGCTCGATCTCCTCGGGCACCGCGTCGAACCGCACGTACTCGGTCGCGTCGAACTCCGGCGTCGTCACGTCGCGCTTGTTGTAGCGATACCGCGCCTGGATTCCGAGGTACCGGTTCGGACGCGACGTGAAGTTGAGCAACGCGTTCAGGCCGTTGACGCCGGCCTCGGCCGTGCCACGCGGCAACCCCCGCAGGTGCGGGAAGTTGGTCGCGCTGATGGCGTTGTTGATCACGTTGTTGATCGTCCACGGAATCAGGTCGGCATCCTGATCCTGCTTCGTGAACTGCACGGTGCCGTTGACCGACGTCGCCCGGGCGATCTTGTAGAGGGCCGTGGCGCTCACGACATTCTGCGAGTTGCTCGGCCACAGCGCCATGCGGCCCTGCGCCGGCCCGTTGCCGTTGCTGTAGCCGCTGGCATCCCACGGGATCGCGGTGCCGTTGGTGAAGTCGGTCAGGCGGAGCGGGTTGTCCCACACGATCGACTCGACGTCGTTGTTGAAGAACGAGGCATCCCAGCCGAGCCGAATCATGCCCCTGGCGTTGGCCCACTCGATGCCGGCCGACAGGTCGTTGGTCCGGTTGTCGATGGGCGCGGCGAACTCGTTGGCGTTGTTGAACGCGAACGAGCCGGCCCACGGCATCGTGCCGCTCTTCCTGGTGGTCGTGAACGCGACGTGAACGTCGGCGTCCTTGGTGACGGCAAAGGCCAGTTCGGCCCCGCCCGTTTCGCGCTTGGCCTGCATGTCGAACGACGACGCGACGTTGTTGTAGATCGAGCGCCGCGCCAGCGCTGCGCCCGCCGTGGTGAGGTTCGTGCAGGTCGTGACGAAGGCGCACGGGATACCCGAGGCGACGCGGTTCTGCACGTCACGCTGGGCGTC
>JAEUQQ010000097.1 GCA_016789685.1 Acidobacteriota bacterium
CCGTGAACCCGGAGTGGTTCGACGAACGGCTCCGGACGCTGGTGCAGCCCATGGCCGTCGAGTTCGGCGAGCGGATGCTGCACCTCACGTCGAGTTACACGCTGATGGCGCCGATGCGTTACATGCTGTATCGCGAGGTTCGCCTGCGGGGCGAGCATCTTGGCATCGACACCGGGGTGCACGAGTCGGCCTGGCCGCTCACGTACAGCCTCGCGCAGGACACGTTGACGTCTCGTTGAGCGAGTTGCCCCGATGATTCCCAAGCCGCCGTTCGCCAGTGAACTGACGCTCGAGCAGGAGCTGCACGCGTTCGAGTCGTTGAAGCCGCGCCTCACCGAGGTGTGGAACGCGCTGATGGCGACCGAAGACGCGCATTGCACGTCGGTGGTCGTGCCGTCGCTGACGCTCGACCAGGAGGAACTCACGAAGCTGAAGGGCGTCGCGTTCTACGAGGAGCGCCTGCTGTCGCTCCTGATCCGGCTCCGCAATCCTCGCGCGCACGTGGTGTACGTCACGTCGCAGCCGGTGCACCCCATCATCCTCGAGTACTACCTGCACCTGCTGGTGGGCGTGCCGGCGTCGCACGCCCGTGCGCGCCTGACGATGCTGTGCTGCTACGACGCGTCACCCCGACCGCTCACCGAGAAGATCCTCGAGCGGCCACGCCTCGTCGAGCGTATCCGCGCGGCCATTCCCGATTCGTCGCGGGCGTACCTGACGGTCTTCAACTCGACCCCGATCGAGCGCAAGCTCGCGGTGCTGCTCGGCATCCCGCTCAACGGGCTCGACCCCGAGCTGTCGTACTACGGTACCAAGTCGGGCAGCCGGCGCGTGTTTCGTGAAGCCAACGTTCCGTTGCCCGAGGGCTTCGAGGATCTTCGCGACGAGCACGACGTCGAGCAGGCCCTGGTCGACCTGCAGAAGAAACGCCCGGGCATCAGGCGTGCGGTGGTGAAGCTCAACGAGAGCTTCTCGGGCGAGGGCAACGCCATCGTCACGTACCCCACGACGTCGAAGACCGACATCAGGCAGGCGCTCGCCGGGCTGGAGCTCGCCGTCGACACCGAGACGCCCGACCACTACTTCGCCAAGTTCAAGCGCATGGGCGGCGTCGTCGAGGAGTTCATCGAGGCGTCAGAGAAGACCTCGCCGTCGGCGCAGTTCCGCACGAGCCCGCGTGGTGAGGTGCTGGCCACGTCGACGCACGACCAGATCCTCGGCGGGCCGAGCGGGCAGATCTACCTCGGGTGCAGCTTCCCCGCGCGCGAGGACTACCGCATGGTCATCACCGAGATGGCCCGGCGCGTCGGTCACGTGCTCGCGGGCAAGGGCGTCGTGTCGCGTTATGGCGTCGACTTCCTCGCGTTCAGGAACGGGCCCGAGCAGCGCTGGGACGTGTCGGCGCTCGAGATCAACCTCCGCCTGCTCGGCACGACGCACCCGTTCCTGGCGCTGAGCTTCCTCACCGGCGGAGATCTCGACGAGCACTCGGGCAACTTCATCTCGCTCGGCGGACGCACGAAGTACTACAAGGCCACCGACAACCTCAGATCGGAGCGCTATCGCACGCTCCTGCCCGAGGACCTGATCGATGTCGTCACCGACAACGGCCTGCACTACAGCCACCGAACCGAGTCGGGCGTGCTGTTCCACCTGATCGGCGCGCTGTCGGAGTTCGGCAAGCTCGGGCTCACCGTCATCGCCAACAGTCCCGCAGAGGTCGACGAGCTCTACGCCCGCGCCCTGCACATCCTCGACGCCGAGACGTCGTACGGCCAGTGAGCCGGTCGCGTCTCGCCGCGCCACGACGCGTCGTCGCCCCTTCGATCCGGCAGCTTCCCATGCGCACAGAACAGCATCGGTGGTACTCGCAACGCCTCGGGCGTGACCTCGGCCTCGTCGTCTACGGGCACTGGGGGCCACCGCTCCTGATGTTTCCCACGAGCGGCGGCGACGAGTGGGAGATGCAGAACATGGGCCTGATCCCCGCCATCGCCGACTTCATCGAGGCGGGGAAGGTCAAGGTCTTCAGCGTCAACATCAACGCGAAGGACTCGTTCTACAACAAGGGCGCGCACCCGATGCACCGGAGCTGGATGCAGCGGATGTACGACGAGTACCTCAGGCAGGAGGTCGTCCCGTTCATCTGGTCGCACTGCCAGTCTCAGACGATCGGGATCGCGACCGCGGGGATGTCGCTCGGGGCCTACTACGCGGCCAATGCCGTGTTCAAGTACCCCGATGTCTTCAAGCGCTGCTACGCCATCTCGGGCGTGTACGACATGAAGCGCTTCATGGACGGGGTCCACGACGAGAACTTCTACTACAACAACCCGGTCGACTACCTGGCCAACCTGTCTGATCCGTGGCACTACGCGCACTACGCGAGCTGCGACATCCGCATCGTGACGGGGACCGGGCCGTACGAGAACCCCGAGGCCTCGTACCAGCTCGCGGCGGTGCTGCGGGCCAGGAACATCCCGCACGCGCTCGACGACTGGGGCGCGCAGGGCGGACACGACTGGCCCTACTGGAAGAACATGATGCGCGAGTACCTCGGCCGCTGGTGAGGGGGCTGGCGCCAGGCGGCCTGCCTAGCGCTCCTCGGCCACGATCGCCAGCCGATCGCCTCCGGGCGACACGGCAAGGCGCGAGATCGCGCCCATGCCAGCGGGCTTGGTGAAGGTGGCCTCGCGCCAGTCGGCCCAGCCGTCGCGCCAGACCAGCAGGCGGTCGCCGCTGGCGGCGATGGCCATGCCATTCGGCATCCACGCGTAGTCCTGCGTGCCCTCAGGCATGGCGATCAGCGTGACGATGGCTCGTGTGGCGATGTCGATCCGCTTGAGCGTGTGCGGCTGCCCACCGGCGCGGCTGGTGAACGAGAACGCCTGCCCGCGGGGCATCAGGTGCAGCGAGCGGCCGATGTCGCTGGCGACCGTGTCGGCCTGCTGCGTCGTGGTCGATGCGATGCGCAGCGTCGCCGGCTGCCCGAGCACGAAGAGCGCGATCGTCGTCGGATCACTCCAGGCGTGGTACCCCACGGGGCGGATGTCGGTGAGGATCAGCGACGGCGCCGCCGTGCCGGTGAGCGGGAACCGCCAGAGACGCTGCGTCGTGTCGGCCTCGACGCGGATGACCGAGATCGTCGTCCCGTCGGGCGTCAGCGTCGGCGAGTACTCCGACTCCTGTGTGTCGGTCACCTGGCGATCGCCATGCGGATCGAGCGTCATCTCGTAGATGTCGGTCTGCGTGCCGCGCTGCGATGTGTAGAGAAACGCCTGACCACCAGGCAGGAAGTGCGGCTGGTTGTCGTAGCCCGGACGCGCCGTGGCGTTGACGACCCGTCGCACGCTGACCGCCTCGTCGGCGACCGCGAGCGTCGCGACCCAGATGTCGCTGCCACGGGGAGCGGCTGCAGCAGCCGGCGCCGGCGTCGGGGCCGCTTGGGGCTGCTGGGCTGTTGACGTCGTGGCGAGCAGCGCCGAGGCCAGCGACGCCAGGACGAGAGCAGACCGCGACATGCCGTGTCCTCCGCCGCCTGGCCATGCCTGGCGGCCGTCGTGATCATGTCGCCCGCGACGTGAGACGAGGGCGGTCATCGCACCGGCCTCGGGGCGCGCTTCAGTGCCCGCCCGGGCGTGGCGCCGGTGTGTGCGCCGTTGTGCAGCACCTGCGTGCCGTTGACGAAGACATGCTGCACGCCTGCCGCGTACTGGTGGGGCGCGTCGTACGTGGCGCGGTCGGCGATCGTCGCCGGGTCGAACACGACGACGTCGGCAAACGCTCCGGGGCGCAGTGTTCCCCGATCGGCCAGGCCGATGTTCGACGCGGGCAGCGACGTCATCCGCCTGACGGCATCCTGCAGCGTCGTCACCTTCTCATCGCGCACGTACTTCCCGAGGAAACGCGCGAAGTTGCCATAGGCGCGTGGATGGGTCGAGCTCTTGAGGAAGACGCCCTCGGCGCTCTTCGACCCTGCGTCGGAGCCGATCGACACCCAGGGCAGCGCCAGTTGCGTCCTCACGTTCTCTTCAGACATGAGGAAGAAGACGGCGCCGATGCCCGATCGGTCTTCGACGATGAGATCGAGCACCGTGTCGATGGGATCGCGCCCGCGCATCCGCGCGATCTCGGCGACGCTCTTGCCCGCCAGGGGCTTGAGGGCGGCGGTCTTGAATCCCACGAGGAGCACGCGTTCCGGTGAGCCCGTCGCCAGGTAGAGGTTCTCGTAGCTCGTCGACGGCGTGCGGACTTCGGCAGCGATGCGCGCCCGCGTGTCGGCGCTCGTGAGGCGCGCCAGCAGGCGGTCGAATCCGCCTTCGTGGGCCCAGGGCGGGATGGCTGAATCGAGCGACGTGGCGCCGGCCGTGTAGGTGTACATGTTGGCAGTGATGGCGAGGCCGTCGCGGCGCGCCTGCTCGATCCGCGCGATGGCCGTCGCCATCTTCGGCCAGTTGGACTCGCCGGCCGCCTTGAGATGGTAGATCTCGGCGGGCACGCCTGCCTCGCGCGCGATGCGGATCAGTTCGTCGAGCGCCTCGAGCAGGCGGTCGCCCTCGCTGCGCATGTGCGAGATGTACGAGCCGCCGTACTCTGCGGCGACCTTGCACAGCGCAATGATCTCGTCGGTCGAGGAGTACGACGCAGGCGCGTAGATCAGCGAGGTGCCCACGCCGAAGGCGCCATCCTGCATCGCCTGCCGCACCAGCGCGCGCATGCGATCGAGCTGCTCGGGCGTTGGCGCGACGTTCGCCATCCCCAGGACGTGCTGCCGCACGGTGGTGGCGCCGACGAACGCGCCGACGTTGGTGGCGATGCCCGTGCGCTCGAGCGTGGCCAGGTACTCGGCCAGCGTCGTCCAGGGAATCTCGTAGCGGAGGTCTCCCTGCGCCGCCAGCATCGACGTCTTCATCTCGGGGGTGATCGGACCCATCGACCATCCCTCGCCGAAGACCTCGGTCGTCACGCCCTGGCGGATGTTGCCCTGCGACCGGCCATCGACCAGGAGGTCTTCGTCGGCCCACGACAGCATGTTGATGAAGCCTGGCGCCACGGCGAGGCCAGGCACCTCGACCCGCGTGCGCGCCGGGGCGCCGGCGAGGTTCCCGATGGCGACGATCCGATCGCCGGCGATGGCCACGTCGGCGACCCTGGGGGCTCCGCCCGTACCGTCGTAGACGGTGCCGCCAGCGATGAGGACGTCGTATGGAGCGCCGGGCGAGGCGGCCTGCCACGCCGAGACGGCATAGGCCGTCGCGCCGACGGCGACGGCTACCACGAGGCTCACGACGAGCTTGGGCATGCGCGGGATTCTACTCCGCGCCGCGGGGGGGAATGCCCCGGAAGGCCTCGTGCACCCCGGGGGGCGGTTCAGGGCCCGCAGCGGGTATGATGCGGCCGCCATGCTGGAGCCGGTGACTCTCGAGGGCCGCTACGTGCGGCTCGAACCCCTGACCATCGACCATGTGGATGCCCTGGCGGACGTCGGGTGCGAGCCATCGCTGTGGACGTGGGTGCCCGCGAAGGTGGCGTCGCGCGACGACATGCGGCGCTATGTCGACGTCGCGCTCGCCGACCAGGCGCGTGGCATGGCGTTGCCGTTCGTGCAGGTCGAGCGTGCGGGCGCGACGGTGGTCGGCAGCACCCGCTACGGCAATATCGCGATGGAGCACCGGCGGGTCGAGGTGGGGTGGACGTGGATTGGCGTGCCCTGGCAGCGCACGGCGGTCAACACCGAGGCCAAGTGGCTGCTGCTGCGTCACGCCTTCGAGACGCTCGGCTGCGAGCGGGTCGAACTCAAGACCGACGTGCTCAACGCGCGGTCGCGCGCGGCCATCGAGCGGATCGGCGGCGTCGAGGAAGGGATACTGCGGCATCACATGCTCACCGCCTCGGGCCGGTGGCGCGACACGGTCTACTACAGCATCTTGCATGGCGAGTGGCCCGCCGTGTCTGCGCGCCTGCTCGCGCGCCTCCCGTAGCCCGCCCCCCGACACCGGCCGTTGTCGAAAACCCGTGTTTGCCCCCATGTTTCCCGCCAATTCGGGTCAGACCCGAAATCGGGGCGCGCGCCCGGCGATGGGGCCAGAATGCGCCTGTTTCCCACTTTTCTGTCGAGGGAACGCCGAATTGGGGTCAGACCCTCATCATCGGCAGGGGTCGTGGCGACAACGCGGGGTTGCGCGTTCAGTAGCGCCACGAGGTGAGGTCGGCGCCTGGGGGCGCGGTCTTGAGAATGCGCTGGACGATTTTCGGCGCGAACATCTGGGCGTAGCGCAGGCGAGACACCGCGTTGGGCTGTGACGGGTCGCCGTTCCAGCAATGCTCGGCGCGGTCGCCGTAGGTGACCTCGCCCCCGAACGGCGGGTTCTTCGTCGAGCGGAGGAAGTCCTCGACCAGGTAGACCGCGTTGTTGAGGTAGTAGTTGTCCATGTCGCCGACGTAGATGTGGAGCTTGCCGGCCAGTTTGCGCCCGAGCCCGGCGTCCCAGTCGCGCTTCAGGATGTGCGACAGGTCGTAGTTGTCGCGCCAGTACGCCGCCACGGCGGGATCGATCTCGCCCGTCAGCTTGTTCCAGATCGGCGCCGGGTACCCATCTGCGCCCACCGGCGAATACACGGCCTGCCAGATGTCCCACTGGCCGCCCGAGCGCCCCTTTGTCCCGAGCACCAGTTCGAGCCGGTTCATGTCTTCGACGAAGGTCGTCACCTTGCCGAGGTAGTCGCGGTAGCCGGGGCGCTTGACGCGGCGCCACGGTCCGAGGGTGTAGTAGGCGTTGCGGTCGGCGTAGATGTCGACGAGGGTGAACGCCCGGAAGTCGATCGGGTCGGGGCACGCGGCGTAGGCGCCGTTGTAGTCGTCCGGATACTTGATCTGGACGCCCATCGCCTCCCACCCGCCCGTCGAGCCGCCGTACATGAAACGTGCCCACCCGGCGCCGAGCCCGCGGTACTTCTTCTCGAGGTAGGGAATCAGTTCGTAGGTGATCGCATCGCCGTACGGCCCGAGGTTCGCGGAGTTCACCGCGTACGAGTCGTCGTAGTAGGGGTTCGCGTGCTGGATCTCGATCAGCAGGAAGCGCGGAAACCCCGGCCCCGTCCAGTCGCGGTAGAACTGGTGCGCGTACTCCTGCTCGGTGCGGTTGTAGCAATCCCACTTGAAGCGCGCGCTGTACTCGCACGCGAGGTTCGGGTCGGGCGGTGTCTCGCGGAAGCCGTCGATCGTGTACGGGAAGTGCCCGTGGTTGATCACCAGCGGGTAGCGTGCCTCGGGATGCGTGTCGAAGCCCTCTGGCAGCAGCACGTGCGCGCCGAGGTACATCTCGCGGCCCCAGAACTTCGTGAGCCGCTCGCTCAGGATGCGTTCGTGCCTGATGTACTTCGTGGCGGGCGGATCGGGAATGGGCGCGATGACCTTGTCGAGCGTCAGCCGCAGGGGATTGCCCGCCCGCGGGTCAAAGGTGACACGGCGCGGCGTCGAGTAGAGGTTGCCCGGCGCACGGTTCCACTGCTGGCCCTCGCCGCGATCCATGGGCAGCTTGACGACGTGACCGTCGGCGCGCGTGAAGGTCTCGTACTTGTGCACGAGTGCCTGCACGGTGTACTCGCCGGGCGGGATGTCGAGCAGGCTGTCGAGCGGGTACCCGAGCACGCTGGCGTTGATCTCGAGCGTGTCGCCGGGGCGGGCCTGTTCGACGTCGATGCCGAAGACCACCTGCGAGTCGGGACTGTCGTTGACCTGGAAGCGCGGCTCGCCGTCAGCGCGCGTCGAGAACATGACCAGCAGGCGGCCGTCGATGGGGCCCTGGCCGGCGCTGGCGGGAATCTCGACGACCACGCGCCCGCGTGGTGCGTCGGCCGGCTGCGGCGCGGCCTGGAGGCCCATTCCGACCGCCGCGAACGCGACGGCTCCCACGAACACGCGAATCACACGCGGCATGTGCTGGCTCCCGCGCGCGACCCTACCGCCGAGCCGACGGGCCTGTCAACCTCTGGGCTGCTCGTCGTGGAACAGCGCCGTGCGCGCCTGCTGCGTCATCGCCACCACGGCCGGATGCGTGAGGCGCCGCTCGACCGAGATCGCGTAGAAGCGCTCCGACACGTCGGGCAGCCGGCCCACGACCTTGACGCCGTAGCGGTCGCAGATGTCGCGCTCGAGCACGCTGGGAGCCGGGAAGACGCCGACACCGTCTTCGCCAAACACCTTGAGCAGTGCCGAATCGTCGAACTCGGCGACGACGCGCGGCCTGATGCGGTGCGCGGCGAAGAACTGGTCGATCGATCGCCTGAGCGTGCTCTGGGGCGTCGGCAGCAGGAGCGGCACCTCGTCGAGCGAGGCGGGGAAGCGCCGCGCGAGCGACCGCGCGAGCGCGGGCAGGGCGAACAGGGTGACGCGGCTCTCGCCGAGCAGGTGATTGTAGGCCCTGACCCGGACGTCGGGCGGCATCGGCGCGTCGGTGAGCACGACGTCGAGTTCGTGCAGGGCCAGGGCGGCCAGGAGCTTCTCTGACGTGTCTTCGCGGCACACGAGGCGCATGCCGCCGGGCATGTGCAGCACGGGCTCGAGCACGCGGCGGACGATGAGCTTGGGCATGACGTCGGCCACCCCCACCACGAGACGCGCGGGGCGCCCGGCGGGCCTGGCGCGGATGGCCTCGAGCAGTTCGCGGCCGATCCCGAAGATCTCGTCGGCGTAGCGGTGCACGGTCCGCCCCGTCTCGGTGAGCACGAGGCGTCGTCGCTGCCGCTCGAACAGCCGCTCGCCGATGGCGTCTTCGAGCGCCTTGATCTGCCCGCTGATGGTCGGCGGTGTCAGCGACAGCCGCTGGGCGGCCTTCACGATCGACCCCTCGCTGACGACCGTGTGGAAGTAGAGCAGGTGGTGGTAGTTCAGCCAGTCCATGCCGGAAAGTGTGACATTGAGTTTCACGAACTGTAAACACGAAATATTCGACTATTCCGAATCATATTTCCGGTGCAGGATCATCGGCACGACATCATGCCGAACACCGAATTGCTCTTTCCGTTCGTCGAATACTGGTGGCTCTACGCCGCCTTCACCCTTGGCGTCCTCGCCCTGCTCGCCCTCGACCTCGGGGTCTTCCATCGCCAGGCGCACGCCGTCTCGATGCGCGAAGCCACCGCCTGGAGCATCATCTGGGTCGGGCTGGCCCTCGGCTTCAACTACGTGCTCTACGCCTACGCGCAGGCCACGTTCCCGGCACACGAGCGGCTGCTCGCCCTGCCGGGCTTCGACCCCGACGCCGCCGCGCGGCAGGTCGGCCTCGAGTTCCTCACCGGCTACATCGTCGAGAAGTCGCTCGCCGTCGACAACATCTTCGTGTTCGTCGTGGTGTTCTCGTACTTCGCCATCCCGCCGGCCCTGCAGCACCGCGTCCTGTTCTACGGCATCATCGGCGCGCTCGTCTTCCGCGCCATCTTCATCGCCATGGGCGCCATGCTGATGCAGTACCACATCGTGGTGGTGCTGTTCGGTGTGTTCCTCATCGTGACCGGCATCAAGATGATGTTCGCGCCCGACAAGCCCCTCGCGCCCGAGAAGAACCCGCTGATCCGCCTGGTGCGGCGCCTCGTCCCCGTCACGCCGCTGCTCGACGGGCAGAAGTTCTTCGTCAAGCTCTCGGGCGTGTGGCACGCGACGCCGCTCTTCGTCGCGCTGGTCTTCCTCGAGTTCAGCGACATCGTCTTTGCGGTCGACTCCGTGCCGGCCATCTTCGCCATCACCCGCGAGCCGCTCATCGTCTTCACCTCGAACGTGATGGCGATCCTGGGCCTGCGCTCGATGTATTTCCTGCTGGCCGGGGCGGTGGAGCTGTTCCACCTGCTGAAGTACGGCCTGGCGACCGTCCTTGTGTTCGTCGGTCTCAAGATGGTGTGGCTCAACGACCTGTTCGGCGGCAAGTTCCCGATCTCGCTGTCGCTGGGCATCATCGCCGGCGTCATCGGGCTGTCGGTGGCCGCGTCGCTGCTCTGGCCGCGGCCCCCCGCGGCCGGCTCCCAGAAGGTGGCATGAGGCGCGGGGTACAATGGCGCGCATGGACGCGCCGCTCGCCGGGCTCATCATGGGCTCGACTTCAGACTGGGACACGATGCGCCACGCCGCCGACGTGCTCGAGCGGTTCGGCGTGGCCTTCGAGAAGCGTGTCGTGTCGGCCCACCGCACGCCGGCCTGGATGGCCGAGTATGCCGCGACGGCGGAGTCGCGCGGCCTCGAGGTGATCATCGCCGGGGCCGGCGGTGCCGCTCACCTGCCGGGAATGGTCGCCGCGTCGACCCTCGTGCCGGTCATCGGCGTGCCCGTCCAGAGTCATGCGCTCCACGGCCTCGATTCGCTGTTGTCGATCGTGCAGATGCCGGGCGGCGTCCCGGTGGCCACGATGGCGATTGGCAAGGCGGGGGCGACCAACGCCGGGCTCTTTGCCGTGAGCCTGCTGGCCGTGTCACGCCCCGACCTGCGCGAGCGCCTGCGGCGCTTCCGCGACGAGCAGCGCGACAGCGTGCTCGCCGCGACGCTGCCGTGAGCGCGCCGATCCTCCCCGGTGCCACGGTCGGCGTCCTCGGCAGCGGCCAGCTGGGGCGCATGCTCGCGATCGCCGCGCGCCAGATGGGCTACGGGATCGCCGTCTATTCGCCCGACCGGGCGTCGCCGGCGGGCCAGCTGGCCGATCGCGAGGTCATTGGCGCCTACGACGACGTGGGGGCGATCGCCGCGTTTGCGTCAACCGTCGACGTGCTGACGTTCGAGTTCGAGAACATCTCGTCGGCCGCCACCGACGCGGCGTCGTCGGCGACGCTGGTGCGGCCGGGCGGATGGGTGTTGCACACCACGCAGCAGCGCGCCCGCGAGAAGCAGTGGCTCGCGGCGCACGGCATCCCCACCGCGCCGTTCGCCGTCGTGCGGACGCCGGCCGACCTGCAGTCGGCCGTGGCGGCCATCGGAACCCCCGCCATCCTCAAGACCGCCAGCTTCGGCTACGACGGCAAGGGCCAGCGCCGTATCGACGACCCTGGCGTGGCGGGCGCGGCCTGGGACGCCCTCGGCAACACCGAGTGCGTCTACGAGGGGTTCGTCGACTTCACGTGCGAGGTGTCGGTCGTCGCTGCCCGCAGCGCGCGCGGCGCGTTTGCCCACCATGGCGTGGTCGAGAACGTCCACGCGCAGCACATCCTCGACGTCACGACGGCTCCGGCCGCCGTGCCGCACAACGTCGCCGACGAGGCGGTCGGCCTCGCGCGACGCATCCTCGAGGCCCTCGACGTGGTCGGCGTCCTGTGCGTCGAGATGTTCGTGACCCGCGAGGGCCGCGTGCTCGTCAACGAGCTGGCGCCCAGGCCGCACAACTCCGGGCACTTCTCCATCGACGCCTGCGTCACGTCGCAGTTCGAACAGCAGCTGCGTGCGATCTGCGGGCTCGACCTCGCCGATCCCGGGCAGCACCGGCCGGCCGCCATGGCCAACCTGCTGGGCGACCTGTGGGAGGGCGGCGAGCCCGACTGGGCGCGCCTGGCCGGGCTCGGCGACGTGAAACTCCACCTCTACGGCAAGCGCGACGCGCGCCCGGGCCGGAAGATGGGGCATCTCACCGCCCTCGCCGAGACCGGGGCCGCGGCCGCCGCGCGCGTGACGGCCGCGCGGGCGCTGTTGCGCCGGTCGCGCTGAGCACCGACAATGTCGCGCATGACGGTTCGCCTGTTCAGCCGCGCGGTGGTCGCGGCCCTGATGACCGCCGCTGCCGTGCCGCTCCTCGCGCAGGCGCCGGCCCCCGCCCCAACGCCCGGGCCCCGCCCAGCGGCGTCGGCGACGATCGACGCGGCGAAGCTCTATGCCGCCAGGTGCGCGATGTGCCACGGCAAGCTGGGTGAGGGAACGCCGATGGGGCGTCCGCTGGCGGCCCCCCTGATGAACGGGGCGACGGTCGAGGCCGTCACCGAGATCCTCGAAACCGGGATCGAAGGCACGCCGATGGTGTCGTTCGCGAAGACGCTCACGCCGGCGCAGCTTGCGGCGCTGGCGAAGTACGTGGCGGCGATGAAGCGATGAGCACGCCACGCTTCGACATCGTCGGCCTGGGCGAGAATTCCGTCGATCTCGTCTTGTCGGTGCCCGAACCGCCCACGATTGCCGGGGCGGCCAACAAGGTCCGCATCCTCGACCGCGAGGTGCGGTGCGGAGGGCAGACCGCCACGGCGGTCACCGCGGCCGCCAGGCTCGGCCTGCGCGCGGCGTATGTCGGCGCCTTTGGTCACGACGAGTACAGCACCGTGATCCGGTCGTCGCTCAAGCGCGACGGCATCGACGTGTCGCACGCGCAGGTGCGCGAGGCGCCGAATCGCTACGCGGTGATCCTGATCGACCGCCGCACGGGCGAGCGGATGGTGCTGTGGGACCGTGATCCGCGCCTGGCCCTCGAGGCCGACGCCGTGCCCGACGTCCTGATCGCGTCGACGCGCATCCTGCACGTCGATGTGACCGATCCGGTCGCGTCGATCGCCGCCGCGCGCCGCGCACGCGAGCGCGACGTGCTCGTGACGACCGACGTGGATCGTCTCGACGACATCGCGCACGACGTGCTCAAGACCGCCACGCACGCGATCGTCGCCGAGCACGTGCCGCTCGAGATGACGGGCATCGACGACCTCGACACCGCAGTGCGCGCGATGCGGCAGACCATCGCGGGCGTGATCGTGGTGACGCGGGGCGCCAAGGGGTCGATGGCGCTCGACACCGACGGCACGATCGTCTACGAGGCAGGGTTCCCGGTGGCGACGCAGGATGCGACAGGCGCCGGTGACGTGTTCCGTGGCGGCTTCGCCTACGGACTGGTGCAGGGCTGGCCGATCCACATGGTGCTGCGTTTTGCCAACGCGGCGGCGGCCATCAGCGTGACACGCCACGGCGCCATCGACGGCGCTCCGCGCCGCGACGAAGTCGAGCCCCTGGTGCATTCGCGCGACTGAGCGTGGCCGTCAGCCGGCCGCGCACCGATGGCGCGTCGGCGTGCTGCCTGATGCCGGTGCCGGGCGTCTGCGACGCCTACCAGCGGTGATAGGCGGGATGCCCGGGCTTCACGGCGACGAACGTGCCGCGGCACGTGGCCGTGATCTTCCCGCCCGCTTCGAGCGTGCCCTCGACGAGGGCGCGGTCTCCCTGTGATTCCACCACACGCGCACGCAGGACGACCGGTGCGTTCATCGGAGTCGGCCGCTTCAGCGTGATCGTGTAGTCGGCTGTGACCGTGCAGGGCGGCGTGTCGAGCCCCTGTGCCTGCATCAGGTGGTACGCGGCGGCCCAGTTGCAGTGGCAATCGAGCAGGGTGCCGATGACGCCGCCGTTGAGCATGCCGGGGAAGGCGTGGTGGTGCGCGAGCGGCATCCAGCGGGCGACGACCTCGTCGCCCTCGACGATGCTGCGGATGCGGAAGCCCCCGGCATTCGCTGGCCCGCAGCCGTAGCAGATGCTTTCGGGTGCGTACTGCTCCTGCAACGACTGACCCGTGTGGCGGTCGGTCATTTCGTTCCCCCGTGATCGCTGCCCCGCACGTAGACGACCTTGCCATCGACGATGGTGTGGGTGACGACGGCATCCATGATGCGGGCGGGCGCGAGGGCAAACAGGTCCTTCGACATCACGACGATGTCGGCGAGCTGGCCCGGTGCGAGGCGTCCCTTGGTGTTCTCGTCGAACTGCGCGTAGGCCGCGCCGCTGGTGTAGCCCGCGATGACGTCGGCGAGGGCCAGTTTCTCCTGCGGATGCCAGCCACCGGGTGGTGTGCCTTCGGGTGTCGTGCGGTTGAGGGCCATGTTGATGCCGAACCGCGGATCGACGGTCACGACGGGCCAGTCACTGCCGAAGGCCACGTGTGCGCCGCCACGCCCGAAGGTGCCGAAGATCCAGCCGCGGGCCGCGCGCGCTTCGCCGATGTTGACCGACCAGATGTTGAGGAGGTTCGGGTTCGGGTCGGCATGGAACGGCTGCATCGACGCGATGACACCCAGCGCCTTGAATCGCGGGATGTCTGCCGGGTCGACCGTCTCGATGTGTTCGATGCGGTGGCGACGTTCGCGCGGGCCATTGACGTTCGCGGCGTGTTCGTAGGCGTCGAGGGCCTGACGGATGGCGCGGTCGCCGATGGCGTGGGTCATGATCTGCCACCCGCGTTTGTCCATCATCGTGACGATGCTGCGAAGCTGTTCGTCGGTGAGGTTGGGCTCGCCGCGCGTCGGCGCATTGGTGTAGGGCTCGAGCATCGCGGCGGTGTGCGATTCGATCACGCCGTCGCCCATGATCTTGATCGCGCCGGTGCGGAAGAAGGGGTTGTTGCCGTACTTCGCGCGGAGTGCGTCGAGCGTGTCGGCCTCGGCGTCGGTGATCGGATCGTCGACCGAGAAGGCGGTGTAGACGCGGATCGTCAGTTCGCCGGCCTTCTGCAGTTCCTCGTAGAGGGCGAACTCGTCGGCGTCGCCGTGCGCATTCTGGATGCTCGTGAGTCCGACCGCGTGCGCGGCGGCGATGGCGCGGCGCAGTGCCCGCAGTTGCTGCTGACGCGTGACCTCGGGCATGAACTTCGACACGAGACCCTTGGCCGCTTCCTTGAGGACGCCGGTCGGTTCGCCGGTTGCGGGATCCTTCACGACGATACCGTCGGGCGGATCGGCGGTCTTCGTGGTCACGCCCGCGATCTCGAGGGCCCGCGTGTTGACCCAGGCCGTGTGACCGTCGTAGGCCACCATGTAGGCCGGCCGATCGGGCACGAGTTCGTCGAGGAGTTGACGCGTCGGCAGGCCGCCCGGGAACGGTTCGTAGACCCACCCGCGGCCGATCACCCATGGGTTCTGGGGATTGGCGGCGGCAAAGGTCGAGATGGCCTGCTTCACCTGCTCCAGCGTGGTTGCCTCGAGGAGGTTGACCCGCTCGAGGCCGAGTCCGCCGCTGATGAAATGCAGGTGCGCGTCGTTGAATCCCGGGAGGATCGACCCGCCCCTGGCGTCGATCTCGACGGTGTCGTTGCGGCGCAGGCGGCGGAGTTCGCGTGACTTGCCGACCCGGACCACGACGTTGCCCCGCACGGCCACCGCGTCGGCATCGGCGGGACGACCGTCGGCGCCGAGCACGCGGCCGTTGTAGACGATCAGGTCGATGGGCCCACCGCCATCATCTCGCTTGGCTCCCACGATGAGGCCGGCGATCAGGGTGACGGTGACGATGGCGACGACGATGAAGGTGGTGAGGCGGGCAGCCATGGGCGCTGTGTGACGACTCCGCGGACGCGGCGGCTAGTGTAGCGCGAACGGGCGGCGCGGCGGCGTGGCCGCGCGTGACGACCCCCTGGCGCGCACCGCCCGGGACTCGCGTGGAAGTCCCGGGCGAACGAGGCGAGTGCGGTGTCAGGCCTTCCGCAGCCGGCTGTGCTTGTAGCCGTACAGGAAGTAGAACACCATCCCGGCGGCGAGCCAGACGACGAAACGGATCCAGGTCACGCGCGGCAACTGGACCATCAGGAATCCGCACGAGATGATGGCCAGGATCGGCACCACCGGGACCCACGGCGTACGGAACGGGCGAGCCTGGTCGGGCAGTGTCTTGCGCAGGATCAGGATGCCCAGCGCGACGAGGACGAAGGCGAAGAGCGTGCCGATGTTCGTCAACTCGACGATCTCGCCGATGTTCGCGAATCCTGCGAACAGGCCGACGACCGCACCGGTCAGGATGGTGGTGATGTGGGGCGTCTGGTACTTCGGGTGGATCTTCGCCGCCCAGGCGGGGAGCAGGCCATCGCGAGCCATCGTGAAGAAGATGCGCGGCTGCCCGAGCTGGAAGACGATCAGCACCGACGTGGTGGCGATGACGGCGCCGAGCGAGATGATGCCGGCCGTCCAGTTCATGCCGAGGGCCGAGAACGCCGTCGCCAGCGGTTCCGCGGTGTTGAGCAACTGGTAGGGCAGCAGCCCCGTCAGCACGAGCGCCACGAGGATGTAGATGATCGTGCAGACGATGAGGCTCGCGATGATGCCGAACGGCATGTCGCGCTGTGGGTCCTTCGTCTCTTCGGCGGCGGTCGAGACCGCATCGAATCCGATGTACGCGAAGAAGATGATCGCCGCGGCCGACGAGATGCCCTGCCAGCCGTTGGGGGCGAATGGCGTCCAGTTCTCCGGCTTGACGTAGAACGCGCCCATGATCAGGAAGAAGCCGATGATCACGAGCTTGAGGACGACCATCGCGCTGTTGAACCACGCGCTCTCGCTGATGCCGCGCACGAGGACGACGGTGACGAGCATGACGATGAGGAACGCGGGGAGGTTGAAGACGAACGGGATGCCGAACAGGCGCGGCGCGAGGTCCATGGCCTGGGCAGCGAGCTGCATCGACGGCGCCAGCGTCGTGACGTCGCCGCCGGCCTCGGCGAGTTGCGCGGCGGCCTGCGCCGCGGTGCGGAAGTCGGTGGCGAGCCACGCCGGGATCTGCAGCCCGAACCCACGCAGCAGTTCCTGGAAGTATGCCGACCACGAGATGGCGACGGCGACGTTGCCGACGGCGTACTCGATGATCAGGTCCCAGCCGATGATCCACGCGATCAGTTCACCGAGCGTGGCGTAGGCGTAGGTGTAGGCGGAGCCAGCGACGGGGACCATCGCCGCGAACTCGGCGTAGCACAGCGCCGCGAACCCGCAGGCCACTGCCGTCAGCACGAACGAGATGACCAGGGCCGGCCCTGCGCCGAGGTGCGCGTCTGAGCCGGCGGCCGCCGTGCCGACGGTCGAGAACAAGCCGGCACCTATGATGGCGCCGATCCCCAGCGACGTGAGCTGCATGCGCCCGAGCGACCGCTTGAGTCGCCGCTCGCCGTGCTCCATCTCATCGATCAGCCGCGAGAGCGGCTTCACGCGGAACAGATTCGCCATGTGTCTCCCGATTCCCCCAGCAGGCGTGGTGATCGCGGTGCATACACTACCAGATCACCCCTGATATGCTCGTCGGCGCCATGCACATCGCCATCATCGGATCGGGAGCCGTCGGCGGGTACTACGGGGCGAAGCTCGCCGCCGCAGGCCAGAAGGTCACGTTCATCGCGCGCGGCGCGCACCTGCGCGCCATCCGCGAACGCGGCCTCCTCGTCTGGAGCCCGCTGGGCGACTTCGTGGCGCGCGGTGACGCGACCGACGACGCCGCGGCGGTCGGCGCCGTGGATCTCGTCCTCTACTGCGTCAAGGCCTACGACAACGACACGGCCCTGCCTTTGATTCCGCCACTGTGCCGGCCGGGCACGGTCGTGCTGACGCTGCAGAACGGTGTGGAGTCGGCCGAGACGGTCGCGTCGGTCGTCGACCGGGGCCTGGTGGTGGGCGGGACGACCTATATCGCGACGGCGCTCAAGGCGCCGGGGGTGATCGAGCAGACCGGGACGTTCAGGCGCATCGTGTTCGGCGAGGTGTTCGATACCGGGGCCGAGGTAACGCCGCGCGTGGCACGCATCCGCGACGTGCTGGCCTCGGCCGACATCCAGGTCGAGGCGGTCGCCGACGCGCGGGTGCCGCTGTGGGAGAAGTTCATCTACCTCGCGCCGCTGGCCGGCTTCACGGCGGCCACGCGGCTGGCCACGGGTTTCACCTGGGGTGATCCGGTCATCCGCGAGCAGTTCCTCGCGGCCGTGCGCGAGGTCGAGGCCCTGGCGCGCGCCGAAGGCGTCGCCGTGTCGCCAGAGATCGTCGACCGGGTGGTCGGCTACATGAATGCCGTGTCGCCGGCCATGCGCTCGTCGCTGCTGATCGACCTGTCGCTCGGCAAGCGCCTCGAACTCGAGGCACTGCAAGGCGCGGTCGTCCGCCGAAGTCGTTCAGCCCGCGTCGCTTCGCCGATCATGACCACGCTGTACTGCCTGCTGAAGCCCTGGGTGAGTGGCCCCCCGTTGTCGCCCGTCACCGCCAGCTGATGAGGGTCTGACCCGAATTAACGCTTTTCGTAAGTCGGGCGGGGTGGCGGGGGGATTCGGGTGTCGGAATCACGGTCGCGGCGTGGTGCGGAATGTGCAGCGTGACGCCGGCGGTTGTCGCTCCCGTTCGTCCCAGATCCGTGGCGCGCCGGCGGGAACTGTGCTCCGATGCGGGAGGAAGTCGTGTGCGCGGCCGCGCGGGTGCGGTCGCTTCGCGTTGCAGAGAGGTGCCTTCGATGTTGCGTCGTGTCTTGTCGTGTGGTGTCGGACTCGTCCTGCTCATGCCGCCCGCGGGCTCCTCGGCCCAGCCGGCCCGCCGGGGTGTCGATCTCGGCGCGCTCGACCGTGCGGCAGATCCCTGCACCGACTTCTACCAGTTCGCCTGCGGCGGATGGCTGGCCAGGAACCCCATCCCCGGCGATCAGTCGATGTGGGGCCGCTTCAACGAGCTCGACGACCGCAACAACGCCATCCTCCAGGGCATCCTGACCAAGGCGGCCACACCGTCGGCGGCGCGCACGCCCATCGAGCAGAAGATCGGTGACTTCTACGCGACGTGCATGGACGAACCCGCCATCGAGAAACTGGGCCTCTCGCCGCTCGACACGGACCTGGCACGCATCGACGCCATGAAGTCGTTGCGCGACCTGCCTGGCGTGATCGCCGCCCTCCACAGGGCCGGTGTCCCCGCGCTGTTCGACGTGCAGGCCGAGCAGGACTTCAAGGACACGACGCGCGTGATCGCGATGATCGACCAGGGCGGGCTCGGCCTGCCGGATCGCGACTACTACGTCAACGACGACACGAAGAGCATCGAGCTGCGTGACAGCTACCAGAAGCACGTGGCCGCGATGCTCCGCCTCGCCGGCGGGCGCGAGCGGGCGAGCGCACAGGACTCCGGCGCGATCGCGAAGTTCGAGACGGCCCTGGCCCAGGCTTCGCTCGACGTGGTGACGCGGCGCGATCCGAACGCGCTCTACCACAAGATGACGGTGGACGAACTCCAGGCCCTGTCGCCGTCGTTCGACTGGAAGGCCTACTTCGCCGCGCTCGGCACGCCGCCCTTCGGCGACCTCAACGTGATCGCGCCCGACTTCGTGAAGCAGATCGAGATGCTCGCGAAGAACACCCCGCTCGCGACGTGGAAGACGTACCTCCGCTGGCACACCGTCCGTTCGCAGGCGGCCTACCTGTCGTCGCCCTTCGTGAAGGAGCGGTTCGCGTTCTACGGCACGACGCTGACAGGTGCCCGCGAGCAGCGGCCACGCGAGAAGCGATGCGCCTCGCTCGTCGACGACCAGCTCGGCGAGGCCCTCGGGCAGAAGTACGTCGAAGAGACCTTTGGCACTGAAGGCAAGCAGCGCATGCTGACGATGGTCGAGGGGCTGGTCCGCGCGCTCGACCGCGACATCCGCGAGTTGCCGTGGATGTCTGAGGCGACGCGCACGCAGGCGCTGGCGAAGTTGGCGGCCATCCGCAACAAGATCGGCTACCCCGACACGTGGCGCGACTACTCCGCGCTCTCGATCGTGCGTGGCGATCACCTGGGCAACGTGCAGCGGTCGCAGGCCTTCGAAACGCGGCGGCAACTCGCGAAGATCGGCCAGCCCGTCGATCGACTCGAGTGGGAGATGTCGCCGCCGACGGTCAACGCGTACTACCATCCGCTGAAGAACGACATCAACTTCCCGGCGGGCATCCTGCAGCCACCGTTCTTCACGCGCGAGGCCGACGAGGCGATCAACTACGGCGCGATTGGTGCCGTCATCGGCCACGAGCTGACGCATGGCTTCGACGACCAGGGCCGCCAGTTCGCCGCCGACGGCACGCTGAAGGACTGGTGGACGCCTGACGACGGCAAGGAATTCGAGCGGCGTGCCGAGTGCTTCGTGCAGCAGTACGGCGACTACGCGGCCGTCGACGAGTTGAAACTGAACGGCAAGCTGACGCTGGGCGAAAACGTGGCCGACGCCGGCGGACTCCGCATTGCGCTGATGGCGCTGCAGGACCTGATGCGGCAGATGCCGGGCGCCACGCTCGACGGCTTCACGCCCGAGCAGCGGTTGTTCATCGGCTGGGGCCAGATGTGGTGCACCAACACGCGGCCCGAGCTGATGCGCGTGCTGGCACAGACCGATCCGCACTCACCCGGCAAGTACCGGGTCAACGGCGTGATGGTCAACACGCCCGAGTTCGCGCGCGCGTTCGCCTGCCAGCCCACCGCGCCGATGGTGAAGGCCGCCGACAAGGTCTGTCGCGTCTGGTAGGGGCGCATCATGTTGCGCCCCCGAACGAACGAACGACCAGGATGGCGGTGGTGGTCTGTTTTCGGGGCGTGGTTTCGGGGGGCACGTCCCGGGGGGCGTCAGGGCGCACCATGGTGCGCCCCTACGGCAATCTGGTTTCGCGCGTCACCGTGCCGCCCTTCTCAGATACCACCGTCACGGTGACCGTGGCGCCGGCCGCGCCGCTGACCGTCCACTCGGCGTCGTAGATCGGCACCTGCGACGAGCCGCGCGTGCCGCGCAGGAACGGATGGCTCACGGTCGCCGCTGACTGCAGGGTCACGCCCGCGCCGCCGCGCAGCGTCGCCGTCACCGGTGGCGCGAGCTTCGCGATCCGTGCCTGCTCCGTCGAGGTGTCGAGATAGCCCTCGTTGGCGAACACGGCGCGCACGGTCGAGTTCGCACCGTTCTTCGTCACGCGCACGTCACGGATCTTCACGAGCGGCGTCGCGAGCGCCGAGACGACCGCGAAGCGGGCCT
Organism: Acidobacteriota bacterium; assembly: GCA_016789685.1. GTDB lineage: Bacteria > Acidobacteriota > Vicinamibacteria > Vicinamibacterales > JAFNAJ01 > JAEUQQ01. Next base: position 20,716 of record JAEUQQ010000097.1, read on the forward strand.
GGTCGACGGCGACCCGCTCGAACAGCGGGCCCGCGGGCGGGTTCCTGAGGATGTAGCGCGTGAAGCCCCCGATCTCGACGGCGCCCAGCGTGGGATGCTGGAACGGCGCCCAGTCCTGGTAGCGCTCCGTGCCCAGCTGCGCATCGCCCTTGTGCAGGTCGAGCCACGCCAGGAACTGCGCCTGCACGTCGGGGCGCAGGTAGTTCCCGGGAATGGCAAACAGCGGCTTGTTGCGCGGGATGTCGCGCCAGCCGACCTCGTCGAGGAACGGTTCGAGCGTCCAGAGCTCGGTCGTGCGTGCGAACAACCCCTGCGCGACGTACGCCCAGTCGATGAACACGCCGTGCCGCGTGCCCGGCTGGTCGTCTGCCGGCACGCCGGGCACGATCGTGGTGAAGTCGTTGTAGACCGACGCCACGGGATACGTGGTGATTTCGGTGCCCTTCGACAGGATCGCGCTGTAGTCGTGCAGGTCCTGCACCGGGAACTCGGTGTCGGGCTTCGCCGCGTACGGCCGCAGGTGGATGCCGCTCGCCGTGTGCCACGACTCGAGCATCGAGATGTGCGGCTTCGAGACGATGAAGTCGACCAGCAGGCGGGCGTTGTGCTCCTGGAGCGGGTATGCGCCCTGCCCCCGGTAGTTGCCGCGATCATTGCTCCAGAACGTCGGATAGTTGCGGTTCGAGATGAACGAGACGATGGGAGGATCCTCGTTGACTGCACCGTCGCCGTCGTTGTCGAGGCCTTCGTCCATCACCCGGTAGAACGGGCCAGCCGTGTCGCCGGCCTCCCGCCGCACGAGGAGGCGCGCGTCTCGGCTGTACGGCTTCCAGTCGCCCTTCGGATCGGCGATCCGCATGCGCATCACTTCGCCGTCGCCGTTGGCATCGTCGGGGCCGTCTTCGCCCTTGCGGCCGTCGCCATCGACATCCCTCGCGCCGACGACCTTGTCGACGGCCCAGTCGGTCTTGCCGGTCATGAACGCCTCGGCACCGTCGGGATCCGCGCGCTGGACGACATACACGACCCGGGTGTCGAGCAGGCGCGTGACGTCGGGATCGGTGCCGTAGCGCGCGAGCAGGTAGTGGATGAGGTGCAGCGTCACTTCGCCGCCCATGGGCTCGGCGGCGTGGTGGTTGCCGTCGTAGTAGACCGCGGGCTTGGTGTCGGGCGCGCCGGTCGCCCGGTTGGTGAGCGTCATGCACCAGAGCTCACGGAGCCCGGTGGCCGACTTGCCGATCGACGACAGCGTCGCAAGCGCCGGATGGCGCGCCGCAAGTTCGTTGAGCAGCGCCGTCGACTCCGCGTACGAGTGGTAGCCGAAGCGATACGGCCCCGATGGCGGCGACGGGCGCTGCGCGGCGACGAGCGTCGGCAGCAGGAACACGGCGAGCAGGATGCGGGCGAGTCGCGCGGGCATGGCGAGTCCTCGAAAAGGGCCAGTGTGCGCGGTGGTTCGCCGCGGCATACCTGGCATCGGAGCACGTGGAACGGCTCAGTATAAGATCTGCGGCAGATGCCCGCACTCAGCGTCCTCGAGGTGATGGCCTCCGGCACCGTGGCTGGCGCACTCGGCGCCATGCTCGGTCTCGGTGGGGGCGTGTTTCTCGTGCCGTTCCTGGTGTCGATCGTCGGGTTGCCGTTCAACGAGGCCCGCGGCATCAGCCTGCTCACCGTCATCGCGACGTCGAGCGCGGTCGCCGCGATCAACTCGGGGCGCTCGCTGATCAACTTCAGGCTCGGCATGATGCTGCAGGTGGTGACGTCGATCGGCGCCCTGCTTGGCGGGGTGACGTCGCGCCATCTATCTGAGCAGACCCTGACGCTGCTGTTCGGCGTGGTGATGATCGGCATCGCCGTTCTCATGCTGGTCAGGCTCGACCGGCGCAACGTGCTGCATGCCGGCACCGATCCCGGGCCGTTTGGCGGGCGCTTCTTCGATTCGCAGACATCGTCCGAGGTCACCTACCGGCTCAAGCGGCTGCCGCTGGCCGTCGCCGTGGCGTTTGCGGGCGGCAACGTGTCGAGCCTGCTGGGGATTGGTGGCGGGGTGCTGCTGGTGCCCGCGCTGAACCTCGCGTGCGGGATTCCCATCAGGCCAGCCGCAGCCACGAGTTCGTTCATGATCGGCGTCACCGCCGTATCGGCGGCGCCGATCTACTACGGCCGTGGCGATGTCATCCCGCACCTGGCGGCCGCCGCAGTGCTCGGCGTGCTGGTGGGATCGGCATACGGCATGCGCCACAGCGTCCACATGTCGCCTCGCCACCTCAAGCTGCTGATGGCGGGCGTGTTGCTTACTGTGGCGGCCCTGATGCTGTGGAGGCTGGCATGACACCGCTCCCGGACGACTCGCTGGCCCGCCTCGAGGCGCTGTTCGGCAAGGTGCTCGTCACGGGGGTCGTTGCCTCGGCGGCGCTGCTCGGCGTGGGGTTGCTGCTGTGGCTGCTTGGCTACGATGGCACCTGGGATCGCCGGATCCTCGACGCGGGCCTGGTCACGCTCATGGCGACGCCCATCGTGCGTGTCGTCGTGTCGGCCGTCGAGTACACGCGCCAGCGCGAGTGGTTCTTTGCCCTGACGTCACTGGCGGTGCTGGCCGTCCTCGCCTTCACGCTGGCCATCGCCTTCCGGTCGTAGTCGCGGTCACCATGCACATCGCCGCGACCGATCCGTCGTGCCTCCCGCTGTTCAGGGAACTCTGGGACGCCGCTGCGGTGTTCCAGCGGTCGATCGGCGCCCCCGCATGGGCCGAGTTCCCCGAGCGGATCCTCGCCGGCGACATGGCCGAGGGGCGGCATTTCATGGGGGTGCGCGACGATGGCGCGTGCCTCGGCTATTTCGCGATCATCTGGAGAGACGAGGCGATCTGGCAGCAGCGCGATCGCGATGACGCGATCTACATCCACCGGATGTGCGGTAACGCCTCGACTCGCGGGCGATCGTTCACGGTGGGCGTGTTCGACTGGGCGATGTCGTTTGCGGCGCAGGCCGGCCGCGCCTTCGTCCGGATGGACACCTGGGCCGAGAACGCCAGGCTGATCGCCTACTACGAACGCTGCGGCTTCGTCCGCATCGGCACGCGCGTGATCGGCGATGAACCCCGCCTGCCGCCTCACTACCAGGGCATCAGCCTCGCCCTGTTCGAGAACGCCGTGCCCGACGCGGGCAGGCGCGGAGCCGCACGATGACCGACACCCCCGTCTTCTTTCCCACCCCCGCAACGTTCGCCGCCTGGTTGCGCAGGCATCACGCCCGCGAGCGCGAACTGCTCGTCGGCTTCTACAAGAAGGACAGCGGCACGCCGAGCATCACGTGGCCCGAATCGGTCGCCGAGGCGCTCTGCGTCGGATGGATCGACGGCGTGCGCAGGAGCGTCGACGAGGATCGCTACACGATTCGCTTCACGCCACGGTCGCCGAAGAGCACATGGAGCGCGGTGAACGTGGCGATGGCCGAGCGACTGATCGCCGAGGGCCGGATGCTGCCAGCGGGCCTGGCCGCGTTCGAGCGCCGCCGCGAGGCCGCGACGGGGATCTACAGCTACGAGCAGCGGAAGACGGCCGAGTTGTTGCCCGCCCACCAGAAGCAGTTGCGTGCCAATCGTGCCGCTCGTGCGTACTTCGAGGCGCAGGCGCCGAGCTACCGCCACGCCGTCGCCCACTGGATCGGTTCGGCCAAGCAGGATGCCACGCGCGAGCGTCGGCTTGCGACGTTGATCGCGTGCTCGGCCGAGGGACGCAAAATCCCGCCGTTCATCGAACGGAAAGGCGCGGGCGCGAAGTAGCCACGCGCGCGCCGGGGCACGACGCCGAGGTTTCGCGTGCATGGCGCGCCCCACTGGCGTCATGATGTCGCCCGTCCGGCAACGGGCCAGACATCGATGGGAGCCGACCCCATGACGACGCGTGCGCACGTCCACGAAGAAATCCTGCCGGCCACGCCCGAGCGGGTGTTCCGATTGCTCCACACGGCTCGCGACATCCGGGCCTGGTGGAGCGCGTCAGAGGTGGTCGTCCTGCCAGAGGTCGGCGGTGCGTGGGCGGCGCTCTGGGGTGACGAGGATGCGCCCGACTACGTCACGACGGCCATCATCAAGGCGTTCGAGCCGCCGCACCGCATAGTGCTCGCCGACTACCACTACCGCGCGTCGTCTGGTCCCCTGCCCTTCACCGCCGACTTCGTAACCGAGTTTCTCGTGGCGCCGCATCCAGACGGCGCGACGCTGCGGGTCACGCAGGCCGGATTCCCGCGCGACAGCAGTGCCGACGCGTTCTACACGGCGTGCGAGATGGGCTGGACCGACACCTTCGGCGCCATCCGCCGACACCTGCACCAGGAGACGAGAGAGCGATGACGACGCTTCGGACTGCCCCTGCCGCACGCCTGGCCCGCCGTATGCCCCGCCTCCGCCCACGGCTGTGGCCGGGGGTGGCGATCGCCGTGGCCGTGTGCGTGGTCATGTGGTCGCCTGCACCGGTCCTGGCCCAGCCCGCGGCGCCGCAGACGACGACCACCGACGTGCTCTTCATCGGCAACAGCTACACCTACTTCAACAACCTCGGCGACATCGTCGCGGCGA
>JAEUQQ010000147.1 GCA_016789685.1 Acidobacteriota bacterium
GCACGTCGCGAGACGCGCCATGGCCCACTCGTACATCTGCGCCGCATCTTCATCGGGCGACTGCGACCAGCCGGCGCGCGCCATCTCGTCGCGCAGGGGCGCGTTCGGATACACCTCGAGCAAGTACAGCGACGCATGCTCGGGCCCCTCGGCGACGAGCGACTCGACCGACTCCTGCCACTCGCCGACGCTCTGCCCCGGGAGCCACATCATCAGGTCGAGGCTGACGTTGTCGAAACCGGCGTCGCGGATCTCGCGCAGGGCCGCGCGCGCCCGCGCGACCGAGTGCAGCCGACCGAGGCGGCGCAGTTCGTCATCCCGGAACGACTGGACGCCGAGGCTGATGCGATTGACCCCTGCGGCGCGCCACCCGCGCAGGCGCACGGGATCGACGCTCTCGGGATTGGCCTCGAGGGTGACTTCGCGGTCGGCGGCCAGCGCAAACGCTGCCGCGCACCGGTCGAGGATGCGCCCCACCTCGCCAGGCGACAGCAGCGACGGCGTGCCGCCTCCGAAGTAGACCGTATCGGCGATGGCCCCGTCGCCCTCGCGGCCGATGTGGGCCACGACGGCATCGACGTAGCGGTGTCGCAGCGCCTCGTCGTGCAGCGCGCGATTGAAGTTGCAGTAGTTGCAGATCGCACTGCAGAACGGGACGTGGACGTAGATCCCGAGGGGATCGGGCACCATCGGCGCTGGCGGAGAGGCGGCGTTCGGGGCGTGGCCGAGGCTAGGTGCCGGCGCGCCCGCCGGTCCACTTGAGCTGACCATCGCCCTGGTCGGGCGAGCGGAGCTGGGCCCGCGCGGGATTCGCGCGCGACGGCAGCGCCCGCGTCTTCATGGGCTGCTGCCTGCGCTGCTGCCACATCATGCGGAGGTCGTCGACGTCGCCGTTTGGCGGCAACTCACGGTAGTCGGCGCCGTCGAGGTGGATGAACTCGCACATCTCGTGCAGGCGCGACCGCATGCGATACCCGATCCGGCACAGCAGCGAGTCGGGGTCCGAGATGTCGGGCTTGTCGTCGTAGTTCGACGTGAACATCGTCGTCTTCCGCTCCGAATAGCGGTGGTTGACGATGAGGTTGAGCGTCTCTTCGACCCATTCGGTCGACTTCTCGGCGCCAAGGTCGTCGAGGACGAGCAGATCGCACCCGAGAATGGGCCGCAACACCGTGCTCTCGGTCGCGGCTTCGGAGGCGTCGTAGGTCTGGCGGATGGCCCGCAGCAACTCGCGGGTGTCGTAGAACAACGCGGTGATGCGCTTGCGTTCGACGATGGCCTTGAGCGTGGCGACGGCGATGTGCGTCTTGCCCACACCCGGCGGGCCGAGCAGGAAGAGCCCGCGATCCACCGTGGGAAACTTGTCGGCCACCACCTTGGCGGCGGCGACCGCGCGCTGGAGCGACTCGTTGCCGTAGGTCACGAACGTGTCGAGCGAACAGTGCTGGTAGCGTCGTGGCAGGCGGGCGTCGGTCAGCAGGCGCGTGGCCAGCGTGTCACGCCAGCACTCGCACCGCGTCACGAAGCGCGCGCCGTCGCGCTCGACAGGCTTCCAACCGGAATCGTCACACAGGGGACAGGGCATCGGGATCGGCCCGAACGGATCGGGGCGACGATGATAGCGCGCAGGCCGCCAAAAAGCGACCGGCCGATCACTCCTCGCGATCGCGTGGCACCGACCGTGCCAGCGGGGCCGGCGACGACTTCACCATCGCCGTGTTGAGGCGCTGTTCCCACTCGCCGAGGCCGCGCGCGAGTTCGCCCTTGACGTACTCCATGAACTCGTTCACCTCGTGCTGCATCTGCTCCATCTTCGCGCGCATGTTGAGGATGATCTCGACGCCGGCGAGGTTGACGCCGAGGTCACGCGTCAGCGACAGGATCGTTTCGAGGCGTTCGCAGTCCGCATCCGAGAACATCCGGGTGTTGCCCTCGGTGCGCGACGGCGTGAGCAGCCCCTCGCGTTCGTAGAGGCGCAGCGTCTGCGGATGGATGTCGTAGCGCGCCGCCACGGCGCTGATGGTGTAGAGCGCCCGGCCGGCCTGGCGTGCGGTCATGGACGTGGTCCGTTCTCGAGTGTCAGTTCACCAAAATGCGCGCGCACATTGTCGGTCTGCAGCGTGCCGAACTCGCGCAGCAGTTCCTTCGACCGCTCGTCGATGACCGAGGGCAGCACGATGCGCACATCGACCACCAGGTCGCCGCGCTGCCCGTGGCGGAACCGGATGCCGCGTTCACGCACCCGGAACCGCTGACCCGACTGCGTGCCAGGCGGCACCCTGAAAACGACCGGGCCGTCAGGCGATGGAATCGGGACGCGTGTGCCGAGCGCAGCCTCGTGTACCGCGAGCGGGACGTCAATCACGACGTCGTCGCCGTCGCGGCGGAAGAAGCGATGCGATTCGACGTGAATCGCCAGTCGCAGATCGCCGGGCCCGCCGCCCCGGCGACCCGCGTGCCCTTGGCCCGGCACGGTGAGTTCGGTGGCATCGCGCACGCCGGGCGGGATGTCGACCGGCACGATGTCTGCCCGCACGCCAACGCCCTCGCCACCGCACGCCTGGCACACGTGCACCCGCAGCGTCCCGCCCCCGCCACAGGCACTGCACGCCCGCGCGAAGACCATGTGCCCCCGCGTGCCGCGCACGTGCCCGGCCCCGTCGCAGGCGTAGCACCGCACCTCGGGCCCCGCAACCGCGCCACGCCCGGCGCATGGCCCGCACGGCTCGAGCCGCGTCAGCCTGATGCCCACCGTCGCGCCGCGCATCGCCTGTTCGAACGAAAGCGCCAGCCGCTCGTGCAGGTCAGCGCCCCGCTCCGGCTCCTGGCGCCGGACACGAGCGTGCATCACCTCGCCGAACAGGTCGCCGAAGGTGGAGGCCTGCGATCCGTCGGCGCGCTGCGTGAAGTCGAATCCCTCGAACGCGACCGAGGCGGTGACATGCACCTCGCTGAACGCCCCGCTGTCGTAGGCGCGGCGACGCTCGGGATGACTCAGCGTCTCGAACGCCTCGACCACCTCGCGGTAGACACGTGCCGCGTCGGCGTCGCCCGGGTTGACGTTCGGGTGGAAGCGCCGCGCCAGCCGCTTGTACGCCCGCTTAATCTCGTCATCAGAGGCCTCGCGGGCCACGCCGAGGACCATGTAGAGGTTCATGGTGCACGTCACCCCGTACTCGTGGATGGCCGCCGGCCCGCCTCGGCGCCCACATGGCCGGCCAGCGGATCAGCACCGCCGCCGATCACGTCGAGCCTCGCGTGCGTTGACGCGGCAGACCGGGGGCAGCGTGCTGGCTCCCCCCGGTCGCGGTGCGTGGGCCGGCGTGCGGCCCTACTTCTTGTCGTCGACGATCTCGGCGTCAATCACGTCGCCGTCTGCCGCAGCCCGGCCGCCGCCCGATGCGCCAGCCCCCGGCGCGCCATCCTGGGGCGCGCCGCTCTCCTGCGCCGTGCGATACAGCACCTCGGCCACCTTGTGCTGGGCCTGCAGCAAGGCCGTGACGCCCGCCTGCATCGCCGCGGCGTCGTTGGCCTCGATCGCCTTCTTCAGGTCGGCAATCGCGGCCTCGACCGGCGCCTTGTCGGCGGCGGTGACCTTGTCGCCCGCGTCGGCAAGGAGCTTCTCGGCCGCATACACGGCCTGGTCGGCGCGGTTGC
>JAEUQQ010000151.1 GCA_016789685.1 Acidobacteriota bacterium
AAACCCACAGCATCGGCGCCACCGCGATCGTCGGTGCCGGGCTGTGGCTCTTCACCCGGCGGCCACGCGTGGCGGCGTCGGGCGCGGCCGCCTACGCCTCGCACATCCTGCTCGACTGGCTGGGCAGCGACACCGTGCCGCCAATTGGCATCATGGCCCTGTGGCCGGTCACGGGCGACTTCTACCAGTCGTCGCTGTTTGTCTTCGACGCCATCTCCCGACGCGTCCTCGACTGGCACGCCTGGGTGCACAACGCCGGCGCCGTCGCGCGCGAAGTCGTCATCCTGGCTCCGATCCTGGCCGTGGCGCTGGCGGTCTGGCCGGGCTGGAAGAAACTGCGCCCCGTGGCGGGCCGCTGAGTCGGCAGATCCTGCGGGCCGGCCCGAGCCCCGCCCGTATGGCGAAAGTCGTTGCAGCGTAACAAGTTCCTGTATTCGTATCGACTTAGCGACCGAGCACCGTTGACACTTTCGCTTGACTTCCGCCCGGCACGTTCCTAGAATCACGCTCCGGTCGAACGCTCGAGCGTGCCGCGCATGCCGCGCGACGACTGGCCCGTCGGGTCGGCACGAGTGCCCCAGGAGATTCCATGGCTGTTGACGACATGAAGGAACGGCTCCGCGCCATCGAGGCAGCGGTCGGCCAGATCGAGAAGCAGTTCGGCAAGGGTTCGATCATGCGCCTCGGGCAGACCAACGCGGTCACCCCGATTGCCACGATCTCGACGGGCTCGATCAGCGTCGACTACGCCCTCGGCGTCGGAGGCGTCCCGCGCGGGCGCGTCGTCGAGATCTACGGGCCGGAATCGTCGGGCAAGACCACGCTGGCGCTGCAGGTGATCGCGCAGGCGCAGAAGGCGGGCGGGCTGGCGGCCTTCGTCGATGCCGAGCACGCACTCGACGCGAGCTATGCCAAGAAGCTCGGCGTGGATCTCGACGCGCTGCTGGTCTCGCAGCCCGACAACGGCGAGCAGGCGCTCGAGATCGTCGAAGTCCTGGTGCGGTCGAACAGCGTCGATGTCGTCGTCGTCGACTCGGTGGCCGCGCTCGTGCCGCGGGCCGAGATCGAGGGCGAGATGGGCGATGCCCAGGTGGGCCTGCAGGCCCGCCTGATGTCGCAGGCGCTGCGCAAGCTCACGGGCGCCGTGTCGAAGAGCAAGACGTGCCTGGTCTTCATCAACCAGCTGCGCGAGAAGATCGGCGTCATGTTCGGCAATCCCGAGACGACCACGGGCGGCCGCGCCCTGAAGTTCTACTCGTCGGTGCGCATCGACATCCGGCGCATCGGCAGCATCAAGGACGGCGACCAGGTCGTGGGTGGGCGCACGCGCGTCAAGGTCGTGAAGAACAAGCTGGCGCCGCCCTTCCGCGAGGCCGAGTTCGACGTGATGTACGGCGAGGGCATCTCGAAGGAAGGCGATCTGATCGACCTTGGTGTCGAACGCAAGATCGTCGAGAAGAGCGGCACGTGGTTCTCGTACTCGGGCGAACGGCTCGGCCAGGGCCGCGAGAATGCCAAGCAGTTCCTCAAGGACAACCCCGCCACCTACAAGGCGATCGACGAGCGCGTGCGCAAGGAGCTCGGCCTCATCGCGTCGCCCGACGGCGCGGCGTCGTAACGGCGATGGACCTGTTTGCCGGCATCGACCTCGCCGTGGTGCGCGCCCTCACGAGCTGGCGCGGCACGGCCGTCAGCGAGGTGGCCATGGCCCTGACGCTCGTCGGGGTCTGGGGCATCGTGTGGATCGGGCTGGCGCTCCTGCGCGCCAGCCTGGTTCGTACCCCCGCCATGTGGATGGCCGTGGTGCGGACGGTGTGGGCCATCGTGATCGCCCACGCCGTCAGCGGCAGCCTGATGAAGCCGCTCGTGGCACGCGACCGGCCCTTCGTCGCCCATGCCGGGATCGAGACCGTCGGCCACCGATCGACCAGTGCCTCGTTTCCGTCGGGACACTCGACGATCGCAGCCGCCGGTGCCGTCGCCCTGTCGCTGATGTGGCCTGGCGCCACGATCGCCTGGTGGCTGCTCGCCCTGGCGACCATGCTGGCCCGCATCTACATGGGGATGCACTACCCCACCGACGTCCTTGGCGGGGCCCTGCTGGGGATCGCCTGCGGATGGCTTGCGACGGGCGGCGTGCGTTGCTATACTGCCCGTCCCGTCACGCT
>JAEUQQ010000156.1 GCA_016789685.1 Acidobacteriota bacterium
TTCGGGCTCGACCTGTTCGGGTTCCACGCCAATCCCTACCTGGGCATCCTGTTCTTCCTCGTGCTCCCGGCCGCTTTCGTCTTCGGGTTGCTCCTGATCCCGCTCGGCATCGTGCGCGAACGCCGCAGGCGCATGCGTGGCCTGGCGCCTTCGCGGATGCACTGGCCGCACATCGACCTCAACGATCCGCGGCAGCGACGTATCGCGTCAATCGTGGGCGTGCTGACGCTGGTCAATGTGATCATCGTGTCGCTGGCGGCGTTCCGTGGCATCGAGTACATGGACTCGACGGCGTTCTGCGGCAGCGTGTGCCACACCGTGATGCAGCCCGAGTACGTGGCGTACCAGGACGGCGCGCATGCCCGCGTCCGGTGCGTCGAGTGCCATATCGGGCCAGGGGCGCCGTGGTTCGTCAAGGCCAAGGTCGACGGGCTTCGCCAGGTGCTGGCCGTGGCGCGTTCGTCCTACGCGACGCCGATTCCGTCGCCGGTGCACTCGTTGCGGCCGGCCCGCGACACGTGCGAACACTGCCACTGGCCCGAGAAGTTCACGGGCGACCTGGTGCGGTCGTTCCGCACCTTCGCGGACGACGAGACCAACACCGAGGATGTGACGTCGCTGCGGTTGCACGTCGGCGGCGGCAGCGACAAGTACGGTGGCCCGCGTGGCATTCACTGGCACATCCACCCGGGCACGACCGTGGAGTACATCACGACGGACGGGGAGCGGGCGTCGATTCCGTACGTGAAGATGACTGACGCGTCGGGCAAGGTCACCGAGTTCACGGTGGCGGGCACGACGCCCGCGCAGTTGGCGGCCGGCGATCGGCGCACGATGGACTGCGTGGATTGTCACAACCGGCCGGCGCATCGCTTCGCGAACACCGTCGAGAAGGCGGTCGATCGCGCGCTGGCGCTGGGTACGCTGCCGAGGGAGTTGCCCTACGTGCGTCGTGAGGCGGTGGCGGCGCTCAAGGCGGCGGCGGGCGAGCGCGAGGCGGCCCTGGCGGCCATCGGCGAGACGCTCCAGAAGTTCTACCGCGAGAACTATCCGAACGAAGATGCGGCGCGGATTGTGCGGGCGAGCGTGACGGTGCAGGACATCTACAGTCACAACGTGTTCCCGAAGATGAAGTTGACCTTCGGCACGCATCCGAACCACCTGGGGCACACCGACTATCCGGGGTGTTTCCGTTGCCACGACGACGAGCACACATCGCCCGACGGCCGGGTCATCAGCCAGGATTGTGAACTTTGTCACAAGTCGGTCGATTAGGAGATTAGGCCGGGTGCGGCCGCCTGCGAGGCGGGCGGGCTGACCCTGGACTGCGACGTGTCGCATCCGTCGCAGCAGAAGCAGGTTCATAGCGGGTCGCGGCGATTCATCAGGGGCTGTCGTCGACGACTCGAAAGGTGCCGGGCGCAATGGGTGTTGACCGGCGACAGCCCCGCAGCGCGCTGCCAGTGGCAACGCGAGTAACAGGAGCGACTCGATGGACACATCGACGACGCATAGGCGGCGATCAGGCTGGCGTGCGTTCGCGATTGGGACGGCCTTGCTGGCGACCACGCTTGGCGTGGCGGCGGCCAGCCGATCCCAGAACGCGCCCCCTCAGGCAGGCCCAGACAGCTATGTCGGCGACGACACCTGTCTGACGTGCCACGAGGGACAGGGCTACAAGGGCACGGCGCACGGCCGCAGTGCGAATCCGCGCACGCCGGCCGCGGTGCAGGGCTGCGAGAGCTGCCACGGCGCAGGCAAGGCGCACGTGGATGGGGAAGGCGACAAGACCAAGATCGTCAACCCGAAGAACCTGGGCGCTCGCGAGGCGAGCGATACCTGCACGACCTGCCACAATCGCAAGACGCACGCCCTGTGGGATGGGAGCCAGCACGACAGCCGGCAAGTTGGCTGCGTGAGCTGCCACAGCGTGCACGCGCCGGTTGGCGACAAGCAGCTGAAGGCCAAGGACGAAGTGACGCTGTGCGGCACCTGCCACAAGGGCATGGTGAACAAGCAGTTCCGCTTCAACCACATGCCGGTGCGCGAGGGCAAGATGAGCTGCTCGTCGTGCCACAACGTGCACGGCTCGACCAACGTGAAGCTCCTCAAGGCCGGGACGACCATTGACGAGAGCTGCACGAGCTGCCATGCCGAGAAGCGCGGTCCGTTCCTCTGGGAGCACGCGCCGGTGGCCGAGAGCTGCACGACGTGCCACGATGCGCACGGGTCGAACAACGACCGCATGCTGACCGCCAAGCAGCCGTTCCTCTGCCAGCGCTGCCATGTCACCTCGCGGCATCCTCCCACGGTCTATGAGGGCTATACCCTGCAGGCGTCACAGAACGCCAACAAGATCTTCGGGAAGTCGTGCGTGAGCTGTCACCAGCAGATTCATGGCTCGAACGCGCCGTCAGGCAAAGCGTTCCTGCGATAGGCGAGGAGGATTCCAATGCGCATCAGACTCAGCATCGTGAGTGCGGCGCTGGTGCTGGCCTCCGCAACCTTTGCGACGGCACAGACCACGCCATCCGCCCCGGCCCCGAGCCAGGGCACCATCGAGCTCGGCGGACTGTTCGGGTCAACCGACGGCGACGAGGCTCGCTACGAGCGGTACCGCGACACGCGCAACGGCGTGTTCTCGGACATCCGCTTCACGAAAGACACCGACAAGTACCTGTTCGAGCTGAAGGGCTACCACATCGGCTATCGCGACCAGAGCATGCGGCTCGGCTACGACAACGGCCGCCTGCGCTTTTCGGCGATGTGGGACTCGCTGCCGCTCAACTACATGTACGGCGCCATCACGCCGTGGGTGACGAACGGCAACACGCTCACCCTCAACGACGACGCCCA
>JAEUQQ010000184.1 GCA_016789685.1 Acidobacteriota bacterium
GGGCGTCGGCGATGCGTTCGCCGACTTCCTGCTCGGCCAGACGTCGGCGGCGAGCATCACCACCTTCCAGGTGTCGGAGCTGGAAGACCGGTACATCGGAGCCTTCGTCGAGGACGTCTGGCGCCTGACGCCGAAGCTGACGGTGAACGCAGGCGTGCGGTACGAGATCCAGACGCCGCCGGTGGACGTGAACGACGCGATGGCGAATTTCGACAACGACAGGTCGAGCCCGACCTACGGCACGCTCGTGACGGCGACAGGCGGCGGATACGAGTCGCGGTCGTTCATGAAGGTCGACATGAACAACATCTCGCCGCGCCTCGGTGCGGCGTACAGCCTCGACGAGCAGACGGTCATCCGCAGCTCGTACGGCGTGTTCTACGGCGGCCTCGGGTATCTCGGCAACAACCAGACCGGGTCGGCGAACCCGCCGTTCTTCGTCTCGGCGGCCATCAACTCCGCATCGACGGCGGCGGCCTCGGGCGTGCTGCTCTCGACAGGGTTCCCGTCGACGATCCTCGATCCGGCGCGCGTGACGAATCCAGGCGTCGTGAGCCTGCCCGAAGACAGCCCGCTCTCGCGCACGCAGCAGTGGAACCTCACCGTGGAGCGCGAGCTGCCGTGGAAGTCGGCCGTGTCGGTGTCGTACATCGGATCACGCGGCAGTGACATCCGCGCGCAGAACGACATCAACCAGCCTGTGCCAGGTGCCGGCGCGCAGAACCCGCGGCGGCCCTTCCCGACCTTCGGCGCGATCAACGAATTCGCGTCGTGGGGCGAATCGCGGTACGACGCGCTCCAGCTGAAGATCGAGCGTCGCTACGCGAATGGCTTCTCGTTCCTGACGTCGTACACGTTCGGCAAGTCGATGAACAACTCGTCGGACGGCGAAGACACGACGGGGACCCTGACGCCGCAGGACCCGAACAACCCGGACGCGGAGTGGGCGCTGTCGGGTGCCGATGTCAGGCACCGGTTCGTGACGAGCTTCATCTACGACCTGCCGTTCGGCCACTTCGGCCCGGCGGCAGCGCGGGCCATTCTCGGTGGCTGGCAGCTCGGAGGTGTGTTCACGGCCCAGGGTGGCGTGCCGATGTCGCCGACCGTGGCGCCGAGCCCCGCGAACACGACGGGGACCATTCGCCCGAACGTCGTTGGCGACTGGGCGTTGTCGGGCGACGAACGCACGATGGACCGCTGGTACAACGTCGCGGCGTTCGCGGCGCCGGCGGCCTTCACCTACGGCAACGCGGGCCGCAATATCATCATCGCGCCCGGGCTGGTGAACCTCGACCTGCTCGTGTCACGGACGGTGAAGCTGACCGGGAAGTACCGGCTCGACATTCGCGGCGAGTTCTACAACGTCGCCAACGCGGTGCACCTCGGCCGGCCGGAACTGAACATCCTGTCGCCGAATGCGGGCAAGATCACGACGACCCAGCGTCCGCCGCGCCAGGTGCAACTGGGGGCGCGGCTGTCGTTCTGAAGCCAGGAAGGGCCGATGCCCTGAGCGAGCCGATCCGGGATCGTACGGCGCCGGGGGCGGAGACACCGCCCTCGGCGCGCGCCGTTTGCCAGACACAGGAGGTACTGCTGATGCCGCGAATCACCCACGCCCTCGTTGCGGCGTGCGCTGTCGTCTCGTTCGCCGCGGGCACGGGCCTGGCGCAGGCACAGGCGCCGGCCGCCGCGACGTCGCCGCGCCCCCAGGCGACCGCGCCCCAGCCGCTCACCCGCGTGGCCGGCGCGAAGCCGCGCAACGTCGTCTTCATCCTGGCCGACGACCACCGCTACGACGCCATGGGGTTCAT
>JAEUQQ010000204.1 GCA_016789685.1 Acidobacteriota bacterium
CAGGCGGTCGTCGAGCGTCGCCGCCAGCGCCGCCTTGGCGAGCCGGGGCGAGATCGCTTCGGCAATGCTCCGCACGGGCGTGCCCATGGGCACGCTGCGGCTAGAGCCATCCGGGAGGGTGACGCGAACGTCTGACATCGATGTCTACGAGACTGCCGAGTACAGGCGGGCGACCGAAGCAGAAGTACTTCTCGTCGAACGCCGGCCCCGCGATCTCCTGCGGACCGAGCGACGGTGTTGGTAGGCGCGAGTGGAGTCGAACCACCGACCTCCTGCGTGTCAAGCAGGCGCTCTAACCACTGAGCTACGCGCCTATGCCAGCCTCCGTCACGCTGGCGCGAACGGGCAGTATAGCAATCGCCTTCGGATTGCGTCAACGCACGAGCCGCCCGGGCCAGAATCCCGGGGAGCCCGACGCCCATCCCAGCGGGGCCGGCCGGGCGACGCCGGCCTCGCGGCTACAGGCCGGGGGCCGTCGCGATCGCCTTGTCCAGGATGGGATCCGAGGCCGACGGCTCGGCGCCGAACTCCACGTCCTGTTCCTCGACGGCAATGCCCGGCTCGAGGCCCGTCCCCTGGATCGCCTTGCCATCCGGGCCCAGGTAGCGGGCCGTCGTGATCCACAGGCCGCTGCCGTCGGGCAGCTTCACCAGCGACTGGTCGGCGGCGCGCCCGAGCGTGCGTTCGCCCACGCTGGTCGCCCGCTTGTTGCCGACGAGTGCCGCCACGAAGACTTCGGCCGGGCCCGACGTCCCGTTCGTCGTCAGCAGCGTGACCGGCAGGGTGACCCGGGCGGGGGCCGATGCCGTCTGCGCCGCGGCCTTCTCGCCCCGCAGCTCGCGTTGCGCAATCGTCCCGCCCGACAGGAACACGCGCGCCGTGGCCACCGCCGCGTCGAACGTGCCCACGGCCGTGGCGCGCACATCGAGGATCAGGCGCGTCGCGCCGGCCCCCTGCAGCGCCGCGGCGTCGGCGGCGACCTTCGTGGCCGTGTCGCGCCCGAATGCCCCGATGCGGATGAGGCCGATGCCGTTGGGCAGCGTGCGGCTCGACACTTCCGTTTCGGGCAGTCGCTCGCGCACCAGCGTCACTTCGTGCGGTTCGGCGGCGTTGCCGCGGATGAGCGTGACCTTGACCGACGACCCCACCGCGCCGCGCAGCAGCACGTTGCCGTCGACAATCGACAGATCGCGGGTCGGCTTGCCATCGATGCCGCGCAGGTAGTCGCCGGTGCGGATGCCCGCCCGGGCCGCGGGCGAGCCGTCGCGGACGGCCACCACGCGCAGGTAGTACTGCCGCGTGATCACGATGCCGGTGTCGCCCTCGGGCAACGCCGTGCCGCGGCCGATGCGCTGGACGTCGGCGGGGGTGAGCCACGCCGAGTCGGCGTCGAGCGACTCCGCCATGCCGCGCATGGCGCCGTCCATCACGCGATCGACGTGCACCTCCTCGACGTAGCTGTTGAGCACGAGCTGCACGACGTCTTCGAAGACCCGCAGGTGCTGGTAGCTGTCTTCGCGGGCCGAGGCCTTGCCCAGGAAGCCGCCGATCAACACGAAGGCCACGAGCGGCGTCGACACGAGCAGAACGGCAAGGCGGGTGCGTGCAGTCATCGAAAAGACCTCTGGAGGTGCAGGACGCGTCAGCGGCGTATCAGCCATTCTAGGGGATTGACCGGCCGGCCGTCGATCCGGAGCTCGAAGTAGGTGGCGGCGCGGCCTGCCGGGCTCCGGCCGCTGCGCGCCACGGGCGCCCCCCGATCGATCACGTCGCCCTTGCCGACGAGGAGTTCGTCGACGAAGCCGTACAGCGTGAACGCCGCCTGCCCGTGATCGACGATCACGAGCTGTCCGAAGCCGGCGAACGGACCCGCAAAGACGATTCGGCCGTCGTGGACGGCCATCACCGTGGTGCCCACGGGCGTGTCGAGTTCGATGCCCTGGCGCACGACGCGCGTGCCGAAGCGCGACGACCGCTCCGGCCCGAATTCCCGCACGACGGCGCCCGGGGCCGGCCAGGGCAGTTCGGCCTTGAACGGCTTGATGGGCAGCGCCACCGCGGCCGTCGTCGACGTCGTCCCGAGACGCGCGACCTCGTCTTCGAGTTGTGCGGCCGCGTTTCGCAACTCGGTCGCGAGCTGTTCGGCGAGGCTCCGCTGCTCGTCGATCGCCCTGACGCGCGCGGCCTGGGCGGTCGCGGCGGCCGCTGCCGTTGCGCGGGCCTGCGCGGCCGCATCGGCGGCGCTTTCGGCGGCCGCGGCCCGCGCCTGCCGGGCTGCCCGCTCGCCCAGGAGGAGGGCGCGCGTCGACTCATATTCCGCGATGACGGCGCGGTCGCGTACGGCCAGGGCCTCGAGCAGCCGCAGTGCCGGTGCGGTCTCCCCACCGGCCGGAGCCACCTGCCACGCGGCGCGGTCGGTGCTCCCGCTGACGTAGAGGCGCCTGACGGTGGCGCGCACCGCGGGCTGCAGGGCCGTCACGCGCGCGTCGAGCGTGGCCACCGTGGCATCGGCGCGCGCCAGATCGGCCGCGGCCGCGCGGGCCGCCGCATCGGCCTGCTGCGCCTGCGCTTCGGCGATGCTCCTGGCCAGGTCGAGTTCGCGCAGGGTGGTGAGCAACGACTGCTGGGCGCGTGCGAGCGCGGCGGCGTCGCGCTGCAATCGCGCCAGTCGTTCGGTCGCGCGTCGTGCCTGCGCCTCGATGCGGGCCGACGGGTCGTTGGCCGGTGGTTGTGCCGGCGCGGGCGTCACGGCGCCCGTCACCACCGCCGCGAGCACGCCGGTGGCCAGCGTGCGCCAGGCGCGCCGTCGTGCCGTGGGGGCGGCCGTCACGTCAGCGGAGCAGCGACTTGCCATCCAGATCGGGACCGGGCGTGAGCCCGAAGTACTCGAGCACGCTCGGCGCCACGTCGGTGATGCGGTAGCGATCGCGCGCGCCGAGCGGACGGCTCGTGATCAGCACGCCCGACGTGTCGGCGATGTCGAAGCTGCCGTGGTCGGCGCTCCACTTCTTCATGTTCGGGTAGACGATACCGGCCGGTGCGCCGCCGAGCGAGGTCTGCCACGACACCCGGTAGCCGTCGGCGAAGCCCACCTGCAGGTCAGACGCGTTCTCGAGGTAGCGCCCGCTGTAGACATCGTCGCGGCGGTAGACGTTCTGGACAACGCGCTCGCCGGTGTCGGGATCGACCAGCGTCGCCAGCCTGGCGGTGATGGCATCGGCCAGCGCCACCGACTCCTGGCCCGGCGAGACGATGCCCTGGCCCTCGCGGCCGCGCACGTTGAAGTAGATCTGCCCGAGGCCCATCGCGTAGGCGCGCGTGCGCGACCAGTCGACACCCTCCCAGAACGTGCCCGCCCCGAAGAGATCGTCGAGCTTGCGCTGGTTGTCCTGCTGGCCCTTGAGGACCATGAAGCCCTCCTGCACCAGCCACGTGTTGAGATTCACCGCCTTGCGGAACGAGTGGAAGCCGTGGTCCGACACGACCATCACCGCCGTGTCGGGATCGACGTGCGTGAGGACCTCGCCGACGAAGGCGTCGCTGCGCCGGTAGATCCGCTCGATGGCGTCGCCGTACTTCGCGGCGAGCGCCGCGTCGTACATCGGGTGTTTCTGGTCGATCAGCCGCCACATCATGTGCTGCACGCGGTCGGTGGTCTCGATCACCCCCACGAGCAGGTCCCATTGCTTTGCGTCGATGCGGTTGAGGATGACGCGCGCGCGGTCGTCGAAGGCCCGCGACAGGTCCTCCATGAACACGGCCTCGTCGATGCGGCCTTCTTCGAGGGGCCACGTCGCCTCGGCCCAGCCGAGCGTGCGGAACGGGCCGAGGGTCTTGACGAGCGACTCGGCAAACGCCGTCGGCGACGAAATCGGCAGCGGGGGCGCCTCGGGCCGCCAGTTGATGGGCGACACGTAGAGCTGCAGGTCGTCGTCGGCACGCAGGAGGATGACCTGCGCCATGCCGCGCATGGCGATGAACAGGTTGATCCGGAAGCGCAGGTCGACCCAGTCACTCCACTGGCCCACCTTGAGCGTCAGGGCCGTGTCCTGCAGCGTGACGGTCGCGGTGTCGCTGCCGCGCTGCCACGCGATCCGCATCGGTACCTTGACGTCGACCTGCGGGGCGAGCGCCTCGAGTTCCGCGCGATCGGCATCGGTGACCGGCGACTTGGCCCGCAGGGCGAGCATCTTCTGCCGGACGATCGGGTTGGGGGGACCATCGAGCTGGGTGTCGGCCGTGCCGTTCTCGAAGACGATGCGCTTGAGGATGCCGCCGAACTCGGTGTTGCCTTCCTCGTAGCGCGACAGGTCGGTGGCGAAATACGAGAACGTGCCCATCGTTCCGCGGATGTCGGGCAGCGGGAGGCCCGACAGCATCTCGCCGTTGGGCACGTTTTCGGGCGGATACGTGACCGGCACGGTGAGGATCGACGAGCGCACGCCCGCCGCGCCGGCCGTCACCCAGAACGACGTGCCGCCGCGAATCGACTCGATCTTCGGCCGCTGGAGGGGAATCCAGTCGAACAGGAACTTCGCCGGCGTGCGCTTCACCATCCCGAGATCGGGCAGGTAGGTCTGCGTATCGCGGACGAGGAAGTCGTAGATGTTGTGCTTGCCCGGGTTCACGCCGGTCGCAAACGACGCCCACGCCGTGGGCGACTCGGGCGAGTGGGTGGTCTCGAGGTCGTACAGGCCTCCGCGTTCGATGAGCGCCTTGAAGTTGGGCAATTTGCCCTCGGCGACCCACTGGCGCACGAGATCGGGATCCATGCCGTCGAAGCCCAGGATGAGCAGCTTCTGCGTGACGCGTTGGGGGGCGACTGGCGGCGTGGTGCGGCAGGCCATGGCGATGGCCAGCGCCGCCAGCGAGACGACGAAGACGAGGGGGAGTCGGCGCACGGCGATTGGGATCCTGTTGGCTATACTACGCAAGAACCCGCTCAGATGCCGCCTCCCACATTTGATCCGGCCGGGCACGCCTCGTCATCGCCTGCATCGGCCGACCTCCACGAGCAGCTGCGGACCACGCTGGCGCGGGTGGTGGCGCGCGTGTGTCCGCCCTGGCTGGCCAACCAGCGCGACGACCTCGTGCAGGCCGCGTGGATTCGGGTCGTGCCGCACCTGCCGCCTGAGGGAGAACCGCCCCTGGCAGCGTCTTACCTGTCGAAGGTGGCGTACTCGTCGCTCGTGGACGAGATTCGGCGCCTGCGCCGCCTCCGCGAGACCGAACTCGAGGCGGCCGGGAGCCTTGCGGCCGACGGCGCCGGGGGCAGCGACCCCGAGCGGCAGGTCGAGTCGCGGCGTATCACCGCGGCCATCCGCGGGTGTCTCGCCGGCCTGGTGACCGACCGCCGGTCAGCGACGACGCTGCACCTGCTGGGGCACTCGGTGCCCGAGGTCGCGCGCCTGATGGCGTGGAACGAGAAACGGGCCGAGAACCTGGTCTATCGGGGGCTCGCCGATTTGCGGAAGTGCTTGTTGTCGAGGGGAGTCAGGCCGTGACCGAGGTCGTGCCGGAGTCGGCGTCGCTGGCGCGTTTGCGCAACGGGTGGCTCGAGTCGTCGCACGTGCCGTCGGGCGAGGCGTGCCTGTCGGCCGACTGGATCTGGGACGCCGTTACCGGCGCGCAGACCCCCGAGGCGCTCGCGACGGGCCTCGACCATGTGACGCAGTGTGCGGCCTGCGCCGAGGCCTGGCGGGTCGCGCACGAACTGCTCGTGGTGACCGGGCAGGTTCGGGTCGAGCCCCGCGCAGGGGCGGCGTGGAAGTCGTGGCGGGTCTGGCTGCCCGCGGCCGCGGCGCTGGTCGTGCTGGCGGGTGGTGTGGCGTCGGATCGCGGGTGGTTCGAGGGCCGCGCCACACGCGGCGACAGCGACGTGGTCCGCGGTGGCGCGGCGGTCCTGACCTCGACGCTGACCGGAACGTCGTGCGATCGGTCGGCGTGCCGTCTCGAGTGGAGCGATGCCGGGCCTGGCGCGCGATACACGGTGCGGGTCACGAGCACCACGCTCGAGCCCCTGTCGTTTGCCAATGGACTCGGGGCGCCCGCCTACACCGTGCCGGCCTCGGCCGTTGCGGCGCTGCCTCCCGGCAGCGAGATGCTCTGGCAGGTCGAGGCCGTGCTGCCCGACGGCCGCCGCGTGGCATCGACCACGTTCGTACTCACGGTGCGGTGATCGCGCGCGTCGTGTCCATGCGCCGACGTTCCAACGCGCGGTGGCGCGGGTGTTTCGCGGCCGTCGCCCTGGCGGCGTTGCTGCCGTCGTCCGCGCGCGCCCAGCAGCGGCCGTTGCCTTGGCCGCCCGCTTCGCTCGAGGCCTGTGACGCCCTGGTCGTCGCGGAGCCCGACAACGTCCGGTCCTACTACTGCTACTCGGCGGTCGTCCGCGCCGGCCGTGGTTCGCGCGACACGGCTTTCGCGCGGATCGCCGCCCTGCTCGCCCGCCGTCCGCCCTCGCCGCATGCCCTGTACGTGAGGGCCCTGCTGCTGGCCGACCGCTACGACCCGGGCGCCGAAGACGCGTACGCCGCGGCGATCGCGGCCTACGACGCCAGCGGCGACGCACGGGGGCAGGTGCGTGCCCGCGTCTACCTCTCGACGTTCAGGTCGATGACGGGCCAGGAGCGTATCGCCGAACCCCTCGCCGATGCCGAGCGGATTGCGAAGGCGACCGGCGACGCCCAACTGGTGGCACTGGTCACCGTCGAGCAGGCCTGGGCCGCGTACCGGAGCACCGACTACGGGCGCGCGACACGCCTGCTCGAG